>JANYBR010000522.1 GCA_025360685.1 Pseudomonadota bacterium | reverse complement strand
GGGAGACGTTCGGCACGAACAAAAGCGATATGCCGAGGCGTTCAAGCTCTTCGAGGAGGCCAATCTAGAGCGCCGCGCTCACTTTGCGCCCCAGTTCGATGTGCCGGGTCGACGAACGACGGCTTATGATTTTGCGGTCTGGCTGCGCGAATACTTCGACGCGGTTCCTGCCGAACAATGGGCGGTCTCTGAGCGCAACGTGTCGTCCGTCGAGAGCGGCGTGTTGCAGCACATATTCCTGGTTGGCTTTCCCCGCTCGGGCACAACACTTCTGGAGCAGGCCCTCGCCGGCCACCCCGATGTTGTGACATCCGAGGAAGTGGAGGGAATGAGGGCTCTCATTCGAGAGTACATGGCCAACGCCGCGGGGCTTGCGAAGTTGGCTGCGCTTTCAGGTCCAGCACTAGACCCGTTCCGTGCAAAATATTGGAATGTTTTCAAGGACTTCGGTATGAACCTGCAGGGCAAAGTCTTCGTCGACAAGCATCCGCTTTCGACCCAGATGTTGCCGCTCATCGCCAAGCTCTTCCCACGGGCCAAGATCCTCTTCGCAATCCGCGATCCCCGCGACGTTGTCCTCGGCTGCTTCCGCCGGCCGTTCCGGGTCAATCCCGCGATGTTCGAATTCCTGACGCTGGCGGGCACGGCTCGCTTCTACGACGCGGTCATGGGTATTGGGGAAATCTGCCGCCACAAACTGGGGCTGCAATGGCACGATCTTCGTCACGAAGCCCTGATCGACAACTTTGATGGCGAGTTGCGCAAGGTCACAGACTTCATCGGACTGGAATGGGACGACGCCATGCGAAACTTCGCTGAGCGGGCGCGAACCCGCGCCACGCGAACCCCGAGCGCGGTACAGCTGGCGCGCGGGCTGAGCCGTAGTGGAATGGGACAATGGCGTAACTATGCCAGACAGATGACCGGGGTCATGCCGATGTTGAAGCCATGGGTCGAGCGGTTCGGCTACGAACCCGAATAGACAGTCCCACTCGTGCCGTCACTCGGCGTCATAATAATCGCTCATGCCGTTCAGAAGTTCACCGACAAGCTCGCGCTCTGCCTGATTCAGGTGCGGGTTCCAAATATCAAAGATGAGCAGTGCGCGCAGCTCGTCGCTGTTGTTCCACGCCTCGTGCTCAATCGTGTCATCGAAGACCCAGGCTTCTCCCAATCGCCAATCGCGGGTCTCGTTGCCGACACGAAAACCACAGCCAGCGGGCACAACCAGCGGAACGTGAACGATCAATCGCGTGTTGGTCACGCCCGTGTGGGGCGGAATGCGCGTGTGCGGCGCCAAGACCGAGAAAAACGCCGCAGGCGCATTTCGAGGAACTTGTGCCAACGGAAGAGTCTCCAAGAACGTTGCCGTCTTGGGACATCGGCTGCAGTTGGCGTCCTGACGGAGGCCGTCTTGAAATAGGAAAAATGCGCTCCAGCGCGGTGAATGATTGAGCTCGGCCCATTGGTTGAGCGGCGTGCCGGGCACGTTTCTGACGTAGGGGACAAATCCAGTGTCCTCGCGCAACACTGCCATGAACTCGTCTCGGAAAGTCTCGCTCTCAGCCGCAACCTTCTTGAGCCAAGGAAAGTCTGCATTGTCGTAGAACTGAACGGCTGGAAGTCCGGGGAAATGCAGCAGAGTGGGGTGTTGCGTGTATACCTTCTTCTTGCCCAACGTCACATCTGTGCAATCATCAAACCGGGCCACGTCAGCAGACGAATGTCTGACCCGGACAGAATCAATCCTGGTTTTCAGCTCCATCTCCAATGCCGCAGCGTTGGCCAGTGCGACTGTTCGCGCGTGTCTGAAAGGTTCGACGAATTCCGGAGACATCTCCTCCTCGCTCGGAGCGATGAGCATCACATCGCGGTAGACTTGCGCTGCGGCGCGCGACTTGGCCATTCGTTCGAATAGCGCGCCCTTGCAAAGCAGCGCGGGGAAGAAATAGGGATCAAGCGCCAGGGCGCGGACGAGACTTTGCATTTCGTTGTCGCTGTCGCCGAGTGCCCGACACGCAAGGGAGGTGTTGAATGGAATGATTGGACTCTTGGGGTCTACCTGTTCCGCGCTCTCAAACAGAACCTTTGCTCGGCTCGGATCCTTCGACTGCAGATAGTGTTGACCCAGGTGGAATAACGCCTGTGAGTTTCGAGGCGTGATCGCCAAAACATGATTCCAGATCTTTGCGGCCTCAGCGTGCCGGCCGGCCCGAAGATAGCCTCGGGCGGCTGCAACCATTTCACGCACGCGAGCCTCATCACTGTTTTGCCAGGGTTGGCCGCTCACCGTGAAATCACCCCTTCTCGACGGCGTTCAATGAACGTGACCGCCGACATTGCCGCGCTCGGTTCGCGCAGGACCATATAATGCAAATCTGGGCTCGTTCGAGTAAATCGAACTCAACTGCCAGGAAGAGTGTGTTGCAATCCGCGAGACTGAACGTCGATGAGTGCCTTTTGACCCGCGTCGCGAATTTCATTCCACGCCCTGATGGTTCGGCACTCCCGCCTCGCTCCAAGCCGCGTGCCAGTCTCAGGCGCAAGCGTGCGGCACTCGATCCTGTCCAGGTTTTCGGTCAATGCAGGATCTGTCGACGCCGCTTGGCCCGCTGACGGAGTTGCGGGATCGGCGGCGGCGATCGGGCCGGACATGACAAAACCGATGAATGCAAGAACACAGGTTGAGAACCTAAACATGTTACAACTCCTCAAGGGGCCGCTTCGAGGGGCGGCTAACGCCATGGTGCTTGTCACTATAGCGTAGCATGACGATCAAACTAGAGCAATTTCCTACCGCCTTAAATCGTACCCGCAGTCGCACGGTGGTCTACTTTCGATATCACGTTGAACTTACGGCAGCGCCAACGCTCGGCGATATTTCATCCGTGGCCTGGGGCTCGATCGTAAAGCGAATTTGCTGAAGTTTGAGTAGATCAGCATAGTTCCGTTTAATTTCGCGTACCAGCGAGCGGCGAATATTGTCGATAGTCGTGTAGGCAAATGCTTTGTCGGAAGCGGCGATTCCGTCAAGAAGCATTTCGTCCAATGAGTCCCCATGCTCGAGTTTTCGCTTCATAGAATTCATTGCTGCTTCCGCTTCTGAGGCGGACACTGTTTTCTGACTTGGTCGGCTTCGCGGAACTACGCCGAGACCCGCAAGCTCCAGATCAAACGCAGCTTGTCGTTCCCGTCTGGCGCGGGCGCCAGAGCGAAGAAGCTCTTCGTCCACATCGCTGCCCCGCGCCGCTTCGAACTCCGCGTCCGACAGCGACGTCAGAATACCTGTCACGATCGACTTCCTAACGCGATCAAAATACGCGACGTCGGCTCGCTCGAGCCTCTTTAAGCGCCACATATCGGAGATGATTTGATCAACCAACATGCTCTCGATAGTTGAGTTCGGTAGGGTTTCGGCCACAATCGCGGCTGAAAGCTGCCGGTACTCGACTTCGTCCTCACCGTGAAGCAGTCGCTGTATCGCAAAGCCGCCGTGTTTGACCGAATTAAATCGCGTGAGCGCTTTGCCACGGCCAGATTTCGGACCGGAGCTTTTATTGGCGTTGGCTCGGTTGGATGCGCACTTATTTTCGGACGTCATGGCGTGACTCCCCATTGAGGCTGGATTCGCTAAATCCTGCCATCGTTGGCTGGCGGGAGAGTTCCTCTTGCGCGGCTGTGAACCAAATGCTGATTTAGCGGCACATGCTCCGGTCCTTGAATCTGCCAACAACGATTCGACCGTCTCCTACTTGAGGCAAGTGCCAGCGACGGCGATTTCGTGACGCCCTGGCTCCTTTGCCCGCACCTGAAATAATAATCACTGCACCTTAATTCAATGTTGCAAATGTTATTTTTGAGCCCTGACTTCTCGACGCGCTACGAAAACGAACGACGCATACTCTGAGGAAATGGGTTGAATGGCCACATTTCTCTGACGTCATGCTTCCTAAACCGAAGGTAGACGGTCGCCATTTGGAAGGTTAACGCAAACGATTTAGCGTGAATTTACCCGGTGTGTCTTTTGCGGCTTAATCCTCGCTGCGTCTACGGGTTCTGAATTACGCCCAGTCTGTCATAGTTCCGCAAGATATTGCGGACGAGCGAGCGACGGATCTGGTCGAGCGTGGCATGGGGAAACGCCCGACTGGGATCGACAAGAGCTTCCAGAAGCGATGATCCTAGAATTCGCGCGCCGTCGAACGTTGACCGCTGTGACTCTGGGACGGGCATAACATCGCGAAACTGCCTCTTGTCCGATGCGCCGCTGTCGGCCGTGCCAGAGGGAACCGATTGAGGCTGGCCTTGAGGACGTTCGATGTTGCAAGCGGCGCCATCGGGCGGACAATCCTGGAATCGTCCATCGAGTGATGCTAGTGGGCGATCGGGCCGCGCTCGACGGAGCCGGTCGAACACCGCCTCCTGAACGCTACGCAGGTACGCCGTCTCCGCCTGCTCCAGCCGCTGCAGGCGCCACAGATCGCCAATAATTTGGTCGACCAGCATGGCCCCGATCGAGCAGGACGGAGTCAGTTCGGCGATCAGCCGCGAGGCGAGCTTTTCATGTTGGTGTTTGTCCTCGCCGGGAATAAGACGGCCGACCGCGAACAGGCCGTGCCTGCGGGCATTGTATTTTGCAAGCGCCTTGCCGCGCGCAGATTTGGGACCGGTGCTCCTCTTGGCGTTGGCGCGGTTGGCTTCAAGCTTCGCGGTAGACGTTTTCCGTGCAACCCAGTCGTCGATTCCCTGCCTACCCTGGGGTGTGAGAGTGGAGTCGTCGGTTCCGGCATATTCCATGGCGAGGGCATCGTGCGCGAAGAAACGCCGCCTGCGGGAAGCCCCGGCTTTGTCGATGGTTACGAATTGGCCGACACTGACGCTGGACCGTCCAACGCGACCCGAACACCGCCGCTGGTCGCAGCCCCGACCGGCACCCGACTCTCAGCCCAAAGTCGCTGTGCGATGACCAGCGGTTCAATCCCGACCCTCTTCCACCAAAGATACTCGGCTCCGCCTCGATGCACCTCGTTGTGATGCACGGCGCAGAGCGGAACAACGAACTCGTCGCTGACCTTGAGCGCCAGACCTCGCGGCTGGGCAAAGGTCAGATGGTGGGGATGGGAGGGGACGGACTTGCAGATCAAGCAGGGAAGGGTACCGACCTGACGCAGGTGCGCCTTGTCGCGCAGGCGGCGATCGGTCCTGAAGGTGAGTGCGGCTTTGTCGATGCGCGGGCCGTAGGCGATACGTGACGGGGCCAAGGGGCGTGCAGCTTCATAAAGCGCCTCGGCGATCACAGCTTCCGTGGTGGCGGCTTGATCCTGTCGGCCGTCTGTGGTGGCCGCACCGTTCGGATTGTGGTCGCCGATCGGACCTGCCGCCGGGGTTGGCAAGGCAACCGACCTGGAACCGAACAGCTTCTCCAGTACATCTGCATAGTGCTGACCGCGCTGGGTCTTCAGACCCGGCGCAAGTTCCCGAAGGAGCGCCATCTGTGCCGTGTTGCGCCGCCGCCAAAGTGCGAGGTCGGCCGGATCGGTGGTGGACTCAATGATTTTGCGCAAGGCGGTGCAGAAGCCCTCTGGCGAGAGGTGATCGACAAACACCTGCCCGTCCGGACACAGGATCTGAAGGGAGTGCGACGCTGGCTCGCTGACCCCGGCCTGCTCCTTGTCATAAAGACAAAGTCCGAACCGGTTGCCGAAGGTAGCCAGCGCCCTTTTGGTGGCGTCAGTCTCGGCCGCCTTGATGGCTCGCTCATGCGCATCCGCGGCATTGCGGGCGGAGGCCGTTCCGCAGCCTGTCCCCTCGCGCGAGACCGTGTGGTCACCGGCCCGCACCTTGATGCGCACCCGGGCTGAGTAGGCGCAGGTGGTCATCTCGCCCCGTGTCCGTTCAAACAGGCGCTCAAAGTGAACCGTCTCACGGTCCCAGCCGCCAAAGCCGAAGATGGCGTTGGCCTGGCTCAGAGCAAACCAGCCCTCAATATAATCGATGTTCTTGCCCTCGACGCTGCGGGACTGGACATGGGCACGGTCCAGCTTGCCACTGAGCTTGCGCAGTTGGGCAGACGAGAAGCCGCTCATCGCACCCTCACCGTGATGGACGGCTCCGCCAGAACCAGCAGTGCGCCTTTGACCATCTCGCCACGCTTGAGGGCATCAGCAAGCGCCTTGCGGTCGAGCTTGGCAGGCTGCGGCACGAAGAAGGCCTCCGGTACCCTGCCCTCATCGATGACTTCCAGCTTCTCGCCGGCCCTCCTCAGGCTGACCGACAGATCCGCCGCCACGACCTTGTCCAGGTCCGCTTCGACCATGGCCCAGCGGGCCAGGGCCCGCTTCTTCTCGTAGCGCTCCCGCAGCCGCGACAGCCGAGCCTGCAGATCCTCCAGCCGGCCCTTCAGGCCCTGGATATAGGCCTCATCATCCAGACTGGAGCGGATGACGGCCGATACGGCCTCGGGCAGGTCCGAGATCCCCTCCAGCGTGTCGCGCAGGGTCTCATCGTCGATTTCGGCGTAGGAGGCTTTAAGCTGTTCGGCGAGAATCAAGTGGTGTGTAACCTCCGTGCGCAGAAGCTCTGTTGAGTACATCAATTTCTCCTGAGCCTTTGTAGTACGTAGAATCTTGTAAGGTACAGGGTACCACATGTGATCAAGGAGTCAAGGGCCAAATGATGCCTTCGCAACTGCGCATGGCGCGTGCTGCTCTACGATTGAAAGTGCGAGATATCGAAAAACGAACCGGTGTGAACAAAAACACGGTGTCGAGATACGAGGCTGGCAAGGAAATACTCGCGAGTGCTCTCCAGAGACTCGAAAAGATGTTTCGCGATGAAGGGATCATTTTCTTAGACGAAGAAGCTTGCGCGGAAAGCGACTTGCGATTGCCCGCAATAGAGTTCTTGAAGCGGACCGCGCGAGTTGGCGAAAACCGCAAATCTGGAAAACGAAGCCAAAAAGCCAAGTGATTTCAATGGCGCGCAGTTTCAGAATGTTGGATTAGATGGTGCGGGCACGCTCGAGTCGTACCGCGAAGGTCGTGCCCGGAGAGTTCGGGATCAATTTCGCCCTTGTACGCGTGATTGTCTCGTCACAAGGCACTCGGTAACATCAAGTTTCTCGAAGATTGTTTCGACATGATATTGGAACTAAGGGACTTTCTGACCCAGTCTGAGGTCACCCGCCTCGTCGAATTGAGCCGGCAGCTGAAGTTCGTCGAAGGCCGCCTCTCCAATCCTTCCAACTTGACCAAGGACAATCTGCAGGCCGATCTCGGCGATCCCAAATATTCGGAGTCTGTGGAGATCGTGCGAGCCGCGTTCGCCCGATCGCGAGAGTTTCAGGACTTTGCCTTTCCGACGCGCATCGCTCCGCCGCTACTCTGCCGCTACGAACCCGGCATGAAATATGGCGCGCATGCGGATGCGGCGCGCATTGTTCTGGTCAACGGCACCTTGCGCTCAGACATTTCCTGCACGGTGTTTCTGGTGGATCCGATGAGCTATGCGGGTGGCGAACTGGTGATCCATGCGGGCACGCGGCCGATCGTCATGAAGGGATATCCAGGCGAAGCAATTTGTTATCCGTCCACTTTCCTTCACGAAGTACGCCCCGTGACATCAGGCGCTCGGCTCGTCTCGATCACGTTCATCGAGAGTATTATCGCAGATGAGCATAAGCGCACACAACTCTACGAACTTAACGAAGTCGGCGCGCTCGAAGGCCTGAAGATGAGTTGGGAAAGCAGGGTCAGGCTGGAGGTCGTTCGCCAGAACCTCCTGCGAATGTGGTCGGGTTCATAGCACCGCCGCGACCATCGGATACTGGGCGCCGAGCAATTCCAGAAAGCGTCGACCTTTTTGCAGTTCATGCGCATGCACCACCCGCGCTTCGGCAAGCAGCTCGAAGCGAAGTTGGGGGGAATAGGAAAATTCCGGCGCTTTGGAATATCTGGTCATAGCCTGGCCCCGCGAGATGTCAAGCGCCGAGCCCTGCTGGATTTCGATCCCAATGTGTCGCATGACCGCCGACAGGGTTTCGGCGGGTGTTCGAAGCATCTCGTCGAAGTCGATCCCCAGTACTCTGTTTCCAAATCGGCTCATCACTGCGCG
>JANYBR010000508.1 GCA_025360685.1 Pseudomonadota bacterium | reverse complement strand
TTATTTATTTTTGAAACCACATTCTTGTCAATTGATAGCAACTTTGCTATTTGACTTGTTACGACCTGAAGAGGAAAGCGCCAACAACCGCGCGAAAGTTTTCGAAATTCCCTTTCTAGCAGACCGGTTGACCGACGCCATCCGTTGGGCGGAAGACGAACGGCGCGTCCGCGGGCTTCCGTTGGGGTTGTTCGGCGCCAGTACTGGTGCGGCAGCAGCGTTGGCAACCGCTGCACGTCTCAAAAACATCGGCGCCGTGGTTTCGCGTGGCGGAAGGCCCGATCTCGCAGGCGAAGCGCTGCTCGCGGTTCACGCACCAACGCTTTTGATCGTCGGCGGTGCCGATCATGGCGTGATTGAACTGAACGAACAGGCGTATGCCCGCCTCGGTGGTTCAAAAGAACTGGTGATCGTGCCCGGTGCGACGCATCTGTTCCCTGAGCGCGGAGCACTCGAGCAGGTCATTGCACATGCGGGGCGCTGGTTTGATCAACATCTGCATGGGTCAGCGCACATCCCTCACAGCTAGGAGGCTGCCATGCCGTTTAAGGATCGCATCGATGCCGGGCGCCGGCTCGCGCACGCACTATCCAAGTACAAAGATCAGGCCGTCTGCGTCTATGCCCTGCCGCGCGGTGGCGTGCAGGTTGCAGCCGAAATCGCTGCCGCCCTGCGCGCGCCACTCGATCTTCTGCTCGTGCGCAAGATCGGAGCCCCGATGCAGCCCGAACTGGCGATCGGAGCGGTGGTGGACGGCGGTGCACCGATCGTGGTTCGTAACGAAGAAGTCATCCGGATCACCGGCACCCACGCTGCCGAATTCGAACAGATCTGCATCAAGGAGTTGGCCGAAATCGAACGACGCCGCCGACGTTACGTGCAGGACCGGCCAGCGCTCAACCCCGAGGGAAAGATAGCGATCGTCGTTGACGACGGCATTGCAACAGGCGCCACGATGCGCGCCGCGCTTCAAGCAACTCGTAAGCGCCATCCAAGGAAACTCGTAATGGCCGTTCCCGTGGCCGCGGCCGAGTCGCTCGATGCGTTGCGACCAGAAGTGGATGAGATCGTCTGCCTTGAAGTGCCGGAATATTTCGGCGCGCTCGGCTACTTCTATCAGGACTTTCATCAATTGTCGGACGAAGACGTCATCGCTGCACTGATGCGATTCCCTCTTGCATCAGTTCAAGACTGACGCCACACGAGTGTTCGTTGGCCGGGGCCGTGGTTGGCTGCACTAGAAATACTCAAGAACGGGACCAATTTTGTTCACTTTTCTTTTTGGTTCGCTCCGGAGCTGCAAGCGGACAAATCGGCCAGTTGCAGGAGCGATCGCCTGTAGCGGAATCTGAAAAGGACTCTCAATGTGCTTTTCAGCGACGGGAAGCTTGATCGCCGCGGCGATCAATGGCGCGGCCGGCATCGCGGCACTGCGCAAGACATCCGGAACGAAAGAATCGATGCTGGGCACATTTCCATTGGTGTTTGCGGCGCAGCAGACAATTGAAGGCATCCTGTGGCTCGAACTTCCAGCCCACACAGCTCCGTTGGCAATGGCCACCTTGGCCAATACGTTTGTTCTTCTGGCATTGGTGGTCTGGCCGGTACTGGCTCCCTTGGCCACAGTAATTCTGGAGAAAAATCGGTTCCACCGTGCACTATTGATGGCGTTACTCGGCCTAGGATTGGTCTTTTCGATTCATATATTGTTGCAAATTCGAGCTCATCCTTACGCAGCGCAAATTCTCGGACGCAGCATTTCTTATAGCAACGGCGAAGCGTTTTCGTTGACTGTCTCGCTGCTCTATTGCGTTTGCACCTGCGCGCCGCTCCTGGTGTCTACTCAAGGCACGCTAAAACTGCTCGGGTTATGCGTGCTTGTGGGTCTCATCGTTTCGTACGGCTTCTTTTTCTACACGTTCCTGTCGGTTTGGTGCTTCTTCGCTGCCATCGCGAGTGGTCTGATATTTTTCAGAGCCTATTTTGAACTACCCGAGGCTCGACGGGCGGCAATTTGAAGGATTTGCGGGAAAATGGCCCCAGGAACCCGGTCGAATTGTTTCGCATTGCGATCGCGCCATGCAGGACCGAGCCGAGATTTCAAAGCCCAAACGGATAGGTCTCCGGGCTCCCTGCCGGACGCTCGCGACCGATCGGAGTGACAGCGCGGCTCGTCTCAAACCAGACATAGCAGTCGAATTGCTCGCTGAGTACCGAGTGGAAATAGTGACTCAATAGTTCGGTATCCGGACGATAAACCACTCCGACGGCGCGCTGCAGGCGCTGCTCCGAAAGCGTGTCCCTCAAATTCGCTCGGTCTGCGCTGCGCCAATCCGTCAGCGAACGCGCATGCCCAGACCGGCGAAAGAGATATTCATAGCTGTCGGTTCTAGCCGGTTTCAGTTCCTTTACCTCCATCGGCGAATCCCAGTCAGACGCAGCCGCAACAGTTCCTCGATCGGTCCCAAATCCAATGGCAACGAGCTGGTCGCCATAGGCCGAACGGCAGAGCTCGCCGATGTTGAATTCTCCCTCCCAGCCCATTGAGGTCGCGGCCGCATTGCCGATATGGGAATTGTGCGCCCACACTATGGCTTTTGCCTTTGGGCCGCGGTGGCGAAGCAAAGTCTGCAGCGTGTCGAACATGTGGCGATCGCGCAGATTCCAGGACTCTCGCGATCCTTCGTACATGATGCGGTAATACTGCTCTGCAGCTCGCACGATACGCCCATTCTGCGCCGCATCGAAGAACGTCTCACCGTCCCGCGCCGAGTATTCAAGCCGGCGGCCAAGTAGTTCAAGAAGCTGTTCCCGCACCGCAACTTCGCAAGTATCGCCCCCCATTGCTGCGCGATGGCCATAGCGCGCGGGATCTTTCAGCCATGGAGTGAGGCACCCATACCTGTACCGGGCCGTGCGAGCGGCCTCGGGATCCACTCGATCGAGATAAGCAAGGACGGCCGAGATCGAGCTTCGTAAACTGTAGACATCAAGTCCACGGAACTCGACTCGCTGACCGTCTTCTCGATGCTCGTTCTCTAGCCTCAGCCAATTGACGAATTCCAGCACTTCGACATTTCGCCACATCCAGCTCGGGAAGCGGCCGAATGCTTGCTCTTGTGATGAGACGTGGCGACCGTGTCGAACGAACCGGTCGACTCGAGCAGCGTCGGGCCAATCTGCCTCGACCGCGACGATGTTGAAACCGCAATTTTTGATCAGGAAGCGCGATATGGCGGCGCGGGAGCGGTAGAATTCGCTCGTACCATGGGTCGCCTCACCAAGCAAAACGACAGTCGCGTCACCGAAACGAGCAAATGCAGATCCGAATTCTTCGGCATGCTCGGGAGCTGGAAGGTCTTCGGCGACGTCCTGG
>JANYBR010000372.1 GCA_025360685.1 Pseudomonadota bacterium | reverse complement strand
GACACCGCAAGAAAGGTCTGAGACCTATCCTGCGGTGTCTCAACGCGGCGTCACCTGGGTGGCCCGCACTCCGGCGGGCCATGACACTGGGTTGGAGGTCTTCCCGCTGGTTCAGCTTGTCGCTTCGATGATAGTGAGACGCGCTTGAGTCTTGCGTATTGGCGTGAATGTCATTTCACTCGCGCCGTCTTTCGGGTGATCCATGGAATTCTTTGCGGCCGCATCGGGCGGCGAACTGGGCACGTTCGCCCTTGGCCTTGTCATTGCCGGAGTGGTCGGCGGGTTGGTGGCGGGGATGCTGGGTGTCGGCGGCGGCATCGTCATCGTGCCGGTGCTTTACCACGTCCTCTCATTAATGGGCGTCGATCCGGACGTGCGAATGCACATCGCGGTCGGCACCTCGCTGGCAACGATTATCCCGACCTCGTTCTCTTCGGCGCGTTCGCACAATGCCAAGGGCGCGGTCGACTGGGAACTGTTGCGGCGCTGGGTGGTGCCGATGGTCGTGGGCGTGCTGATCGGCAGCGCGCTCGCGGGCATTGCACGCGGCCAGGCGCTGGCGCTGTTCTTCGCTTGTGTCGCGCTGCCTGTCGCCATTCATCTGGCTTTCTTCGGTGAAACCAAACGCCTCGCCGATCATCTGCCGACCGGAATTGGCGGCTGGGTGATGCCGGCCGGCATCGGCGGCATCTCGACCATGATGGGCATCGGCGGCGGCACCGTGGGCGTGCCGTGCATGACTTTGTGCGGCGTACCGATCCATCGCGCGGTGGGAACCGCGAGCGCGTTCGGCGCAATCATCGCGATTCCCGGCACCATTGGATCGATCATCGCGGGCTGGGGCGCGGCGCATCTGCCGCCCTACTCGCTCGGCTATGTGAACCTGCTAGGCTTTATTCTGATCGCACCGGCGTCCTACTTCGTCGCCCCGTTTGGCGCGCAGATCGCGCACATGACCGACGTCAAGAAGCTGCGCATTCTGTTCGCCTTCTTCATCGCGATTACAGCGGGCCGCATGCTGTATGACGCGCTGACGTAGTCTGGGCGTGTTCCCGGCTTGCGGAATCTGGGTTTCTCGCACCGTCCGCGGTTAACCTTGACAGCGAAACGGAATTAACCGCCAAATCTCAGCAATAAAGGTTGGGGGATGGTTAATGGCGAAACGGGGAACACTGCATAATTGCGCGCGCCTGGACTACCGGACGACTGGGCTGGTTCTCGGTATCGCGTCGCTGCTGATGCTCGCATCCTGCGAGAGTGTGGATGAAGGCGTCGGCGACTATCGCAAGGCCGATATCAATTCAGCCTCCGGCACAGGCGAGCCAACCGACGTTGCCAAGAAGTACACGCTGACGGGACCGCGCAATCCGGCTGATCGCGACGGAAGAGCGGATTCCGACGTGCCCATCATCAGTGGCGAAAAATTCTACGTCTCGTTGCTGCAAGCCTATGTCGGACCGGACGGCGGTTTCCGCGGCCTCTCCGGCTTCGGCGGCAAGGAGGAAATGGTCTTGGTGTTGCGCGTACGCGACAGCAACGATCCCGGCAACCCGGGCCGCTTCGTATTTTACTCCGACGACGTGGAGCGCGGCCAGTTTCTCAATTTTTCCAATCTGCTGACCTTGGGGCCGACAGACTATGCCGGCGGCGTAATCACGATCGACATCGACGAGATCCGCTTGATTGGCACGACCAAGCACATCAAGGAGAAGTTGCAGGCACTCGCCGACAGCGCTGACGGCGCCTTCGGTCCGGATCCGGAGAAGCGCGCCAACTGGCGGGCGCTGGCGCGCAACGTGTTCGACGTCATCGACAGCGACAGTTACGGCACGCGCTACACCTTGACGCTTCTGCCGTCCGGCGGCGTCGCGGGCCTGCCCTATGCACGCTTCGAGGCCGGCAACTATGTCCTGATGCGTCACGAGGAACGCGGCGACGCCTTTGAATGGAACGATCTGCAACTCGACAACAACACAGGAAGGCTGATCGTCAAGGCGCAGTCGCCGGCGGAGTATCGCCAGCGTTCCTACGTCACCGTGCAGATCAATGCGCTGCGCAACATCAAGGAGACCGCGCCTGACACGCACAGGGTCGATCCGCCGCGCTATCGCGCGCTGGACCGCGACTCCAGGAAATAGAGACAGCAGCGAGTCGCGTCTCAGATCTTCTGATCGTACTCGCCGACTTCGGGGTGTCTCTTCAGCCGCGCGTCGATGTCGTGGAACATGGCGCGCATGTTGGCTTCCGACACAGGGCTCTCGACGACGACGACCAGCGAAGGCTTGTTCGATGAAGCGCGCACCAGTCCCCAGGTGCCGTCGGCCAAGGTCACGCGCACGCCGTTGACGGTGACGAGCTTGGTGATCGTCTGGCCGAGGACTCTCTCGCCGCGCGCCTTCAGCCCTTCGAACTCCTTCACCATCGCATCGACGATTGCGTATTTTTTGTCGTCCGGCGCAAACGGCGCCATGGTCGGCGAGCTCCAGGTCTTGGGCAGGCTGGCCACCAGTTGCGACGTTTTCGTGCCGCCGGCGCGGTCGAGCATCTCCAGCACGGCAATACCGGCGACGATGCCGTCGTCATAGCCGCGGCCGAGCGGCGGGCTGAGGAAATAGTGACCGCTCTTCTCGAAGCCGGCGAGCGCGCCGAGCTCGAAGGTGCGCCGCTTCATGTAGGAATGGCCGGTCTTCCAGTAGTCGACCGTCACGCCATTCTTCTTCAGCACCGGATCGATCTCGTAGATGCCGGTCGATTTCACGTCGACGACGAACTTCGCGCCCGGCTGGCTCGAGGACATGTCGCGCGCCAGCAGCACGCCGATCTTGTCGGCGAAGATCTCCGCGCCCGTGTCGTCGACCACGCCGCAGCGGTCGCCGTCGCCGTCGAAGCCCAGGCAAAGCTCCGCCTTGTGCTCGCGCACCGCATCGCCCATGGCATGCAGCATGTGCATGTCCTCGGGGTTGGGATTGTATTTCGGAAAAGTGTAGTCGAGCTCCGCATCCATCGGCACCACCTCGGCGCCGATGCGGCGCAGCGCTTCAGGCGCAAACGCTCCGGCCGTGCCGTTGCCGCACCCCTCCACCACGCGGATCGGGCGCGACAGCTTGTGGCCCTTGGTCAGTGCATCGAGATAGAGCTCGCGGAAGTCGGGCACGTGAACATAGGCGCCGCCCGGGCGCGCCTTGCCTTCGCCACCCAGCACGATGTCCTTCAGCCGCGTCATCTCCTCAGGCCCGAAGGTCAGCGGCCGCTGCGCGCCCATCTTGACGCCGGTCCAGCCATTTTCGTTGTGACTCGCCGTGACCATCGCCACCGCCGGACAGTCAAGCGCGAACTGCGCGAAATACGCCATCGGCGTCAGGGCGAGGCCGATGTCGTGTACTTCGCAGCCAGCATTCATCAGGCCGATGATCAGCGCCTGTTTCACGGACATCGAATAGGCGCGAAAGTCGTGACCCACGGCGACGCTCGGTTTCACGCCCACTTCGTGAAAATAGGTGCCGAGCCCGAGCCCGAGTGCCTGCACGCCAAGCAGGTTCAGTTCCTTGCCGAACAACCAGCGCGCATCGTACTCGCGAAAGCCATTCGCGGTGACGAGCGGATGGTTCTCGTAGTCATAGCTGTTCGGCTTGAGGTCGGATCGGGGCTTTTCGGACATCGTCGCTCGCTGGGGTTGGCGTGGCGTGTTTGGCCGGTCCGCCAGAACTGTGCAACCGTGGCCTGTCTTGCCAGTGAATACGCGGCTGCCAGCGGCTGGTTCCCCATCCCCGACATGTGATATACTATTGACCACAAAGGAGTTCGTGTAGTTTGTCCAACCGAGCCGTCCCGCTGCCCAAACGCGTCCAATTGGCGGACGTGCTGAGCCTGCCTTCCTTCGACAAGGGCTGGGTCTGGCTGGTTGGCGCGGGTCCTGGAGATCCCGGACTCATCACGGCGCTGGGACTCCACGCGATCCAACACGCCGACGTCATACTTTATGACGCGCTGATCAACGACACGCTTTTGAAACTGGCGCTGCCGCGTGCCGAACTGGTGTTCGCCGGCAAACGCGCCGGCGTCAAATCCTGCAAGCAATCCGACATCTCGCGCACGCTCGTTTCGCTGGCCAAGAAGAGCAAGCGCGTGCTGCGCCTGAAAGGCGGCGATCCGTTCGTATTCGGACGCGGCGGCGAGGAAGCACTCGCGCTCACCCGCGGCGGCGTACCGTTTCGCATAGTGCCCGGCGTAACGGCCGGCATTGGCGGCCTCGCCTATGCGGGAATTCCCGTGACGCATCGCGACACCAATCATGCGGTGACGTTCATCACCGGCCATGGCGCAGACGGCAAGCTGCAGAAGCTGGACTGGCCGGCGCTTGCAAAAGGGTCGCCCACGATTGTCATGTTCATGGCGCGCCAGCATGCCGGCGACATTGCAGCCAGGCTGATCGCGGCAGGACGCGGACGCGGCGAGCCCGCGGCCATCGTCAGCGACGCGACGTTCGAAAAGCAGAACGTCGTCGTGACGACGCTCGAAAAGCTCGGCGAAGCCGCCGCCAACAGCGCCGCGCCGGCCATCATCGTTATCGGCGAAAACGTCAAGCTGCGCGCGGGCCTCGACTGGGTCGGCGCCATGGCCGGCAAGCTGCTCGAGCCCTATCCTCTGGGCCGTAACGCGCTCAGCGCCGCCGGCTAGATGACAATCCTCGTCACAGGCGGAACCAAGGGCATCGGCCTTGCCATCGCCGCCTATCTGGCGCGGCCCGGCGAATCGATCGTCCTCAACTATCATAGCGACGAAGAGGCGGCCGCCGCCGCGCAGGCGCGCATCGCAGCGACAGGCGCAAAGGCGACAACCGTCCGCGCCGATGTCGGCAGCATCGAAGGCTGCACCCACCTTCTGGCGCAAACCGCGAAGGTGCACAGCGGCGTCCTTCATATCGTGCACAGCGCGGCTCTGATCTATCCGACCACGCTGCTCGGCGCCGACCTCGAGAAATTCACCCGCGCGGTGCAGACCAACGGACTCTCGCTGCTCTATCTCGTGCAGAAAGCGCAGCCGCTGCTGGCACGTGGTAGCAGCATCGTGTTCATCTCCAGCGGCGGCGCGCGTGCTGCAATCTCGCCCACTTACGGCGCACTTGGCACCGGCAAAGCGCTCGCCGAAGCCATCATCCGCTATCTGGTTCAGGAACTCGCGCCGAAAGGAATTCGCATCAACGCCGTCGCGCCAGGGTTGGTGCACACCACTTCGGTCGCCGCGATGGTTGGTAGTGAAGAGGCTGCAACCAAACTCGTCGAGCGCGCGGCGCGCGCCAATCCGTCCGGCCGCGAAACGCGCGACAGCGACTATGCGTCGGTCGTGAAGTATCTGCTCAGCCCGGAGGCCGAGTTCGTGCAGGGCCAGGTGATCACCGCGTCAGGCGGCGTCTAGCCGCCCAGCGAGGCCGGCACCGCGCGGCGCGGGCGGGCGAGGCGCTTGAACCAGCTTTGCAGCGGGCGGTCGAACCAGCGCTCCGCTGCAGCGGCGATCAGGACAATCGCGGCCGCAAAAGCGAAAAGTACGCCCGGTAGTATATTTCCCCGCATCAACACGACCAAAGTCTGCACCAACGGCGGATGCAGGATATAGAGCGGATAGCTCACCGCACCGGCCCATGCGAGAATTCCTGCCGAACGCCTCCCGTTCGATTGCGACAGCGAAGCCGCGAGCACCGCCGGAAACAAGACGGCTACGGTCAGAACATCGCCGATCGCGCCGGACTGACCGAATCCTACGAGCGCTGCAGCGGTCGCCGTCAGCGGCATCCAGGCGGGCAATGCGATCGCCGGCAGTTTTCCCGCGGCATGCAGACGAAACAGGAGCACGCCGAGCGGAAACGAGAACAGGAACCTCAGATACCCCGGCAGAACATGTCCGGCGCTAACGCCGGCATCCAGGCCGTGCGACTTCACCGACACGATGACGATTCCGCAAAATCCGAGTGCCGTAACCAGGACCAGTAGCCTGGTGTGCAGGAAGCGCGCGAATGCGCCATAGCCAAGATTGCCGAACAGTTCGACCGACAGCGACCAGGATGCCGAGTTGAACGGAAACGCGGGACCGCCATAGGCGACCAGTTGGGGCACAAAGAGCAGACTGAGCACGATGGCCTGAGCCAGTGGCATGTGCGGAAAGGCAAAGCTGGCGTCCGGACGTACCATTCGCACGGCTTCGAAACAGACGACACCTACAGCCACGCCCAGCGCGTAGAGCGGCCAAAGACGCTTGAGGCGCACCAGCATGAAACTGCGTACGCTCCAGCCTTCCGCGAGTTTTTGCTCGTACGCGGCCGCGATGACGAAGCCGCTCATCAGGAAGAACAGATCGACGGCGAGGTAGCCGGTTGAAGCGGCGCGGTGAAAGGGCTGCGGCATGTGGTAGAACACGACCGCGAGTGCCGCGATGCCGCGCAAGCCGTCGAGCGTCTGGTATTTCTTCGCCGCCATCGGACAAGTCTGGCGCAACTGCGTTGCCAAATGGTTCGCTTTGCTAAACGGTTGGAATGACGGGCGGAGGGAGGCCCTTTGCCGTCATGCGATCCGCCAGGACCGACATGATGGCAAGCCGTTGTGCCTCGCTGAGGCCGCCCCATTTGGCGATTTCCGGCAAAGTGCGGCCGCAACCGAAGCAGAGTCCGGTCACGCCGTCGACGACGCAAACTTTGTTACAGGGCGAAGAGATCATCGGCGCAGTGCAGCCCGGATGAGCCGCACGCGCAAGACCAGCTCAACCCATCTTGAAGACGCAAAGCTTGTTGCCATCGAGGTCGCGGAAGTAGGCGCCGTAAAAGCCGTTGCCGCGATCGCCCGGCGCGCCTTCGTCCTTAGCCCCGGCGGCCAGCGCGTCGGCATGAACCTTATCGACGACTTCGCGCGACGGGGCTGCGAGCGACACCATCGTGCCGTTGCCATTGGTCGCCTTGGAGCCGTCATAGGGCTTGCAGATCGCGAGCATGCCGGGCGAACCCTTCACTCCGAAGCCCTGCATGCGTTCGTTGGTCATGGTGCGGCGCGCGCCCAGAGCGGCCAGCGCCTTGTCGTAGAAGCTCTTCGACTTTTCGAAATCATTGGTGCCGATCGTTACGTAACCGAGCATTTGTCTCTCCTGTTAGCTTTACCTCCCCCTTGTGGAGAGGTCGGAATGCGAAGCATTCCGGGTTGGGGGGCGAACGGTGACGAGTGGTCCCCCCACCCGAAACGCATTCGCTTCGCCAATACGTTTCGACCTCCCCTCCAGGCCGAGGTGAAGTTCTCATCTCCCCGTCGGAATCTTGTTGTAGGGAACGTCCTTATCTACGCGTATGTCCTGCGGCAGGCCGAGCACACGTTCGGCTATGATGTTGCGCAGGATCTCGTCCGTGCCGCCCGCGATGCGCAGGCCCGGCGAAGACAGCCAGCCGCCCTGAAACATGCCGTGCATCGGCGCGCCATCGCCTTGCAGGATTCCCGCCTCGCCTTCCAGGTCCATCGCGAAGGCCGAAAGGTCCTGCAACTTGGAGGCCACCACGATCTTGGCGATCGAAGCCTCCGGTCCTGGCTGCTTGCCCTGAGAAAGCGCGGTCATGGTGCGCATCGTGGTGTAGCGCAGACCCGCCGAACGGACGTACCAGTCCGCGATCTTCTCGCGCACCGCAGCGTTCTTGATCGCCGGTCCGTCTTCGAGTTCCAGGCCGCGCGCCAGCTGCATCAGCTGCGGAACATCGAGGCCACCACCCTGCCCGCCGCCGACCGCGAGGCGCTCATGCATCAACGTCGTCAGCGCGACGGTCCAGCCGTTGCCGACTTCGCCGAGACGCTGGCCGTCCTTCACCTTCACGTCCGTGAAGAAGATTTCGTTGAAGCCCGAGCCGCCGGACGCCTGTTTGATCGGCCGGATATCGACGCCGGGATCCTTCATGTCGATGTAGAACATCGTCAGGCCCTTGTGCTTGGGCACGTTGGGGTCGGTGCGTGTGAGAATGATGCCGTAGTTGGAGAACTGCGCGCCCGTGGTCCAGATTTTCGAACCGTTGATCGTCCAGGTGTCGCCGTTCTTTTCGGCGCGCGTGCGCAAGTTCGCAACGTCCGATCCGCCGGCCGGTTCGGAGAAAAGCTGGCACCAGATCTCGTCACCCTGCACGGCCGGCCAGACGAAACGCTTTTTGGCGTCTTCGGTGCCGTAGGCCATCAAAGTCGGAATGCACATGCCAAGGCCGATTGCGAACGGACCGCCATTGGCGACGTCGTACTTGGACTCTTCCTGGCTGAAGATGATGCTCTGCATCGGCGTGCCGCCGATACCGCCCATGCCCTTGGGCCAGGTGATGCGGGCGTAGCCGGCCTGTGCCTTGACCTTTTGCCAGGCCTTGGAAGCGGCCATCTCGTTGGCGGCGCCGTTCTCCATGTCGTCGGCATTGATCTCGCGCTTGACGCGCTTCTTGGCGTTGGTGTCGAGCCATGCCCGCACTTCCGAGCGGAACTTGGCTTCTTCGGGACTGTCTTCGAAATCCATTTGTCTTCTCCGCTTATCGTTTCGCGCTTACGCGGCGTTGGTGAGTTCGAGTTCGGTGACGAGCTTGTCTTTCCAGGCGCGCTGCGGGCCGAGCGCCAGGCCCAGCTCCTTGGACCGCTTGTAGTAGAAGTGGCAATCCACAGCCCAGGTAAAGCCCATGCCGCCATGGGTCTGGATGTTCTCCTTCGACGCATAGTCGAAGGCCTGCGTCGCCGAGACGCGCGCCGACGCGGCCGCGAGCGGAAGCTCGCGCGCACCGGTCGAAAGCGCCCACGCCCCGTAATAGGCGTTGGAGCGCGCCAGCTCGTTGAACACGTACATGTCGGCCAGTTTGTGCTTGATCGCCTGGAACGAAGCGATGGGCCGGCCGAACGCGTAGCGGTTCAGCGCATAGTCCTTCGCCATGGCGAGACAGACATCCGATCCACCGACCTGTTCGAACGCCGTCAGGATCGCGGCGCGATCGAGCACGCGGCTGGTGTCGCTCCAGCCCTCCCCGATCTTGCCGAGCGCTTCGGCGTTGGCGTTCTCGAATGTGATGTCGGCGTGGCCGCGCGAGGCATCGAGCGTGTTGCAGTCGATCCGCTTCACGCCGGAGCCCTTGAGATCGACCAGCGCCAGCTGCAGGCCGCGTTCACCCGGCTCGTCTGAGGCGCGCGCCAGCACGACGGCATAGTCGGCGATCGGTCCGTCGACGACAGCGATCTTCTTGCCGTTGAGCTTGCCGCCCTTCAACGTCGTGCGGATATTCTTCGGCAGCACTGCGCCTGGCCCTTCGGAGCGTGCGAATGTT
>JANYBR010000371.1 GCA_025360685.1 Pseudomonadota bacterium | reverse complement strand
CCGGGAAGTCGCATGCCGGCCGCTTCCAAAAGGCGCTCGAAGAAACCTGAACCACGATCGGAGAGAAACATGGACGCAAAAACTGACGAGAAAGCGGGCAAGTGCCCGGTTGTGCACGGCGTCACAAATGTTGGAATGAGGTCGAACAGCGACTGGTGGCCGAACCAGCTGAACCTCAGGATTCTGCGCCAGAACTCGCCCCAGTCCGACCCCATGGCGAACGAGCTTAACTACGCCCAGGAGTTCAGGAAGCTCGACCTCAAGGCTCTCAAGAAAGATCTCACCGCGCTTATGACGGACAGCCAAGACTGGTGGCCGGCGGATTTCGGCCACTACGGCGGGTTCATGATTCGCATGGCGTGGCATGCTGCGGGCACATACCGCATCGGCGACGGCCGCGGCGGCGCCGGCGCCGGCCAGCAGCGCTTCGCGCCCCTCAACTCCTGGCCGGACAATGCGAGCCTCGACAAGGCGCGCCGGCTCTTGTGGCCGATCAAGCAGAGATACGGCCGGAAAATCTCGTGGGCCGACCTCATCGTCCTCGCCGGCAACGTCGCGCTCGAGTCGATGGGCTTCAAGACATTCGGCTTTGGCGGCGGTCGCCCCGACGTGTGGGAGCCTGACGAATCCATGTACTGGGGTAAGGAGAAGGTTTGGTTCCCTGATCCTCAGAGCGATGAGCGCTACACCGACGACCGCCAGCTCGAGAATCCGCTTGCCGCCGTCCAGATGGGACTCATCTACGTGAATCCGAATGGGCCGAACGGCAAGCCGGATCCGGTCGCCGCTGCCATCGACATTCGCGAGACCTTCAAGCGCATGGCGATGAATGACGAGGAGACCGTTGCGCTGATCGCAGGCGGACACAGCTTCGGCAAGGCCCACGGTGCCGGCGATGCGGCGCTGGTCGGTCCCGAGCCGGCAGCGGCGCCCATCGAGGAGCAAGGCTTTGGCTGGAGGAGCAGGTTCGGCACAGGCATAGGCAAAGACGCGATCACCGGCGGCCCGGAAGTCACCTGGTCGCAGACGCCGACGAAGTGGAGCAATCACTTCTTCGAAAACCTGTTCGGCCACGAATGGGAGCTGACCAAGAGCCCGGCCGGCGCCAATCAGTTCAAGGCGAAAGGCAACGTCGCGACGATCCCTGATGCCTTCGACCCGTCGAAGCGTCACGCGTCAACCATGTTGGTCACGGACCTCTCGCTGCGGATGGATCCGGCCTACGAGAAGATCTCCCGGCGCTTCCACCAGCACCCGAATGAGTTCGCGGACGCGTTTGCCCGCGCGTGGTTCAAGCTGACCCACCGCGACATGGGCCCGCGCGTACGGTATCTCGGGCCGGAGGTCCCTAAGGAGGAGCTGGTCTGGCAAGACCCCGTTCCCGCCCTCGATCACAAGCTGATCGACGCCAAGGACGTCACGGAGCTCAAAGCCAAGATCCTCGCATCGGGACTTTCCATCTCTGAGCTCGTCTCAACCGCTTGGGCCTCGGCAGCGAGCTTCCGCGGCTCCGACAAGCGTGGTGGGGCGAACGGCGCGCGCATCCGTCTTAGCCCCCAGAAGGATTGGGAGGTCAACCAGCCTGCCCAGCTGGCGAACGTGCTGGAAACTTTCAAAGGCATTCAGAAGGCGTTCAACGGTGCGGCAATCGGCGGGAAGAAAGTGTCGCTCGCCGATCTGATCGTCCTCGGCGGCTCGGCCGCCATCGAGCAAGCCGCCAAAAAGGGCGGACACGATGTGACCGTTCCCTTCGCGCCGGGCCGCACCGACGCCTCGCAAGAGCAAACCGATGTGGAGTCCTTTTCTTATCTCGAGCCGTTCGCGGACGGGTTCCGCAACTACCTCAAGGCGAAGTTCAGCGTTGCGGCAGAGGAGCTTCTCGTCGACAAGGCGCAACTGTTGACGCTGACGGCGCCCGAGATGACGGTTCTTGTCGGCGGAATGCGTGTCTTGGGTGCGAACTACGCCAAGTTCCAGCACGGCGTCTTCACGAAGCGTCCGGAGACGCTGACCAACGACTTCTTCGTGAACCTCTTGGGCATGAGCACCGAATGGAAAGCGACCTCGGATGAAAATGTGTTCGAGGGACACGATCGCAAGAGCGGCAAACCGAAATGGACGGGGACGCGTGTCGACCTCGTCTTCGGTTCGAACTCCGAGCTGCGCGCCCTCGCCGAAGTCTACGGGGCCGACGACGCGCAACCGAAGTTCGTGGCTGACTTCGTGGCGGCGTGGACCAAGGTGATGAACGCCGATCGCTTCGACCTCGCCTGATCTCGGCCGAGAGGTTTTCGAGGGCTGTTAAGGCCAAGCCGCTCCAGCCATGCGGCTTGGCCGGAGCGACGCGCTGGACAGCGCGAAAACGCGCTGTCCGGACTTCCATGGCCGCTGGCAGCCGTGATGCCCGTCACTTTGCGGTCCTGCTCGGTGTATAGTTCGACTGGGCGCGCCGGATGGGGACGTCAGGCCTATGAGTTGCTTTTGTTGCCCATATGCTTGGCCAACCCTGATGGCAAACGATCGATCCGCCGCGCAAGCACATCCGCCAGCCCCTTCGCGTCGACGGTTCTGCTAAAGACAGGTGACGCCAAAAAGGTGGTGATTTCTCGTCCTCGAAATGTGACTTCATACCAAACTTGAATGACCCGGAAGAACGACCCAGAGCGATTATTTTGACGGGAACGTTCAAGTCACTTTCGGGCCGCGCCCGGCTGTTTCGACTTCTCGGCGATTCAGAGATATTGGCGATTGCCACGGCAATGGCTGTAGAGGAAAGTGTTGTCATGAGGCTCGACAAGAGCGCCATCACCCTCGTTCTCCACAACGAGCCTGGGTTTGCAGATTTGTTCATCAAGTATCTCTTGGAGAGATCGCTCCGAGTCGAGGAGGACTTGGTGGATCAGCTGTTCAATTCAAGCGAAAAGCGATTGGCACGAGCTCTCCTCCTGCTGGCGAATTTTGGCAAGGATGGAGCGCCTGAGCCAACCATCGGCCATGTCAGTCAGGAGACACTGGCCGAAATGATCGGCACTACGAGATCCCGAGTGAGTTTCTTTATGAATCGGTTCCGAAAATTTGGCTTCATCAGCTACAATGGCAAAATCGAGGTGCACAAGTCATTGCTGAATCTCGTTCTTCATGAACAGCCTGAGATCAAGAGTTGAGTTGGCTGGCACAACTACTAGCTCACTCTTCTGAATGTGTGCAGCCCAACGACGGTCGAATTGGTCGTCATTGGGCATCTTTCGAGCGAAGCGCGATCTCTGGTACTTGACGAACACATTGCGACTGCAAGGTCGTACGTCAAAGAGCCCAGGCGATTGAGCTACCGGCCGGAACTGAACACCACAAATCGACAAACGATTTGCTTGAACTCAAGTCCGCCAAGGGCGGAAGCAATCACTCGTCGTCATCATCTCCACGCCCATATCGCCCGTACGAGTCAGAATTGTACCCGTTGCTACGGCCGTCATTGTTGTAGTAGGAACTCGAATTGTTGCCATACCCGCTGCCATACCCATTGCCGTACCTGTATCCATTTGAATATCCGCCACGAAAGTCGCGCCGGCTGTAGTTATATCGCGAGTAGGACGAAACTCGGCGGCAATCATCGCCGTCATCATCACAACGCACTAGGTAACAGCTGTCGCCATCCCGATCGCAGCGCGTCGTCGTATAGTGAGCCGAAGCTGGCGTCATGGTTCCGCCGATCGCTCCAAGTGCGACGACAGCAACGACCGCAGTGTTTCTGAGCCAGAATGTCTGCATAACTGGAACTCCCTTATGGTCCTTCGATGGGAAGTCGTGAGCCGTTCATCCTGAATGCGGGATGAATAGAACTGTCAGAAACGCACTCGGTGTCGGGCTCGAAGAAGGTGTTCTTGAATGACCTGTCTGGATGGCTCCTGCACTGCAAGGATTGATTTGATGCTTTGGCGTGGTGGTCGAGTGCAGTCTTGTGTCCGGCCCGTTGCTGCGGCGCAATGCACCCTATCGCGCAAATTTCGTCGGTGTGATCGGACTTCAACTCACGGTCAGAAGTTGAAGCCCAGTGCCGCATACCAGGCGTAACTCTCTGTGCCAGGAGGGTTTTGGATACTGGGGCCGAACGATGCGAGCAATCGATAGTGCTCGCTAAGATCGTAGATCGCGCCGATTCCCAGAGCAGTACTTGGGTGTCCTCCGAATACATCGGCCGATCGATGATAGATTTCAGCGCCAAGTTGCAGGCTTGGGAGCACCTTCCGGGTGACGGCCCAAGAAGCGACGCAGAAGTTTTGCGATTCGCCACCCTGATTGAGTACACAGCCTCCACCGCCAAAGGTGGACCACGAGTCCCAGGACTTTCCGACCCACAGAGGCAGCAAGAACGACACATGACGCTCGCCAAC
>JANYBR010000464.1 GCA_025360685.1 Pseudomonadota bacterium | reverse complement strand
ATCATCACCATCGTAGTCTGCAGTACGATGCCCGTGATCGCGGCGCGTTGAATGAGTTTTCCGTCGAACACTGTTGCCTCGGTAAAACTTGCGTGCCGGAATTTGTCCAGCTGGTTCAGCTTAAACCCAGCGACGTTGAATGAACGGTCCTTGCGTCAATATTTTGTCGGACTGCTTGACGCTCCGCGAAGACTCAGAAGAGCGAAGTCAAAATCGCAAGGTGGCGGCACAGGGTGCGCGCGCGGAGGGGGCCGTGTGCGCCGCTGACAACATTCCTAGCGCGTCATCGTTAAACAAGGAAAACTTGCGGCGTCGGGGCGAATTCTCTAAGCAAACCCTGCTTTTCGACACTGGATACCATGATCGAGATCGAGGGACTGACCAAACGCTTCGGCCCCGTCACAGCCGTGAACGATCTCAGTCTTCGCGTGGCCAAGGGCGAAGTTCTCGGCTTTCTCGGGCCCAACGGCGCCGGCAAATCCACCACCATGAAGATGATCACCGGTTTTCTCGCACCGAGCGCGGGCCGCGCGCGCGTCTGCGGTCACGATGTCGAGATGGACGCGATCGCCGCTCAGGCCGCGATCGGCTATCTGCCCGAAGGCGCGCCGGCCTATGGCGACATGACCGCGCGCCAGTTCTTGTTGTTCATCGCGGAAATTCGCGGTTTCAAGGGCACGGTCGCCAGGGCGCGCGTGCAATCGGTGGTCGGCAAGACGGAGCTCGAGGGCGTGCTCGACCAATCCATCGCGACGCTGTCGAAGGGCTTCAAGCGCCGCGTCGGACTGGCGCAGGCCATCCTGCATGATCCCCCTGTCCTCATCATGGACGAGCCGACCGACGGGCTCGATCCCAACCAGAAACATTCGGTGCGAACCATGATCCGCGCCATGGCCGCAGAGAAAGCCATCATCGTGTCGACGCATCTGCTCGAGGAAGTCGAAGCGATCTGCACGCGAGCCGTCATCATAGACCGCGGTCAGATCGTGGCCGACGGCACGCCCGGCGAGCTGCTGTCGCGTTCTCGCTACCACAATGCAGTGACCATCGCGGTACCGGAGGCGCAGCGCGACACGGTTCTGACGAAGATCAAAGCATTGCCGGCCGTGGCCAGCGTCGAGGGTGCCGGACATGACGGCCTCTTCGTCGTCACGGCCTTTGCGCGCAAGAGTGCTCTGCTCATCGAGGATGTGAGCGCCCTTGCGGTGCGCGAAAAATGGGATGTCAGGGAGTTGCGCGCGGAGGCCGGCCGTCTCGACGAAGTCTTCCGCTCCATCACCACGCATGACGCGGCTCGGTCGCGGGCAAGCGCCGCATGAACCAGATCTGGCCCATCTTCAAGCGGGAGTTCGCCGCCTACTTCGCGACGCCTCTCGCCTATGTGTTCATCGTGATCTTCCTGCTGGCGATGGGCGCGTTCACTTTCTATGTCGGACGCTTTTTCGACAACGGCATCGCGGACCTGTCCGTGTTCTTCGGATATCACCCGTGGCTTTATCTGTTTTTGGTGCCCGCCATCGCCATGCGTTTGTGGGCGGAAGAACGGCGC
Organism: Pseudomonadota bacterium; assembly: GCA_025360685.1. Lineage (GTDB taxonomy): Bacteria > Pseudomonadota > Alphaproteobacteria > Micropepsales > Micropepsaceae > Rhizomicrobium. The sequence goes on along the minus strand of JANYBR010000464.1, from coordinate 7,231 downwards.
AGCGGAACGATGGAGCTGCTGTTGACCTTGCCCGTGCCGCTATGGGCGACCGTGACGGCGAAGTTCCTTGCCGCCTGGGCATTCATTGCAATCGCACTGGCACTGACCTTTCCGATCTGGCTGACGGTCAACTATCTGGGCAACCCCGACAATGGCGTGATCGTGGCGTCGTATCTGGGAAGCCTGCTGATGGCAGGCGCATATCTTGCGATCGGCGCCTGCATCTCGGCGACTACGGGCAACCAGGTGATCGCGTTCGTCGTGACCGTGGTGGTGTGTTTTCTCTTCACAATCTCCGGCGCGCCGCTGGTGCTCGATTTCTTCCGGGCCTGGGCGCCGCTGCCGCTGCTCACGGCGATTTCCTCGTTCAGCTTCCTGACGCACTTCTCTGCGATTTCGGCCGGGGTCATTGACCTGCGCGATCTGATTTTTTTCTTCTCGCTGATCGCGCTGTTCCTGACCGCCAATGTGGTGATCGTCGACCTGAAGAAGAGTGGCTGACGCATGCAACCGCTGTCGCGCCGGCTCTATGCCATCTCCGCCTTGACCCTCGCCGCGGTACTGTTCGTGGCGCTCAACATTGCGACGGACACTTTCATCACCACGGCCCGGCTCGATCTGACGCAGACCGGCCAGTTCACCATCGCCGATGGCACGCGCAACATCATCGCCAAGATTCCCGAACCGATTACTTTGAAATTCTACTATTCGAAAAAGGTCGCAGCCGACTACGCGCAGACCGCCGCTTATGCCAAACGCGTGCGCGACCTGCTCGGAGAATATGCGGCACTCAGCCGCGGCAAGATCATCCTGCAGGATATCGATCCCGAACCGTTCACGGGAGCAGAAGACGAAGCGTCAGCGAACGGGCTGACCGGTGCGCCGACGGATTCGGGCGACACGGTCTATTTCGGCCTGGTCGGCACCAACCGCATCGACGGCAAGGAAGTGATCGCCTACTTCACGCCGGAGCGCGAGCCCTATCTCGAATACGATCTGTCGGCTTTGGTCTATCACCTGTCGATGCCGCAGAAGCCGGTACTCGGGATCATTTCCAGCCTGCCGATCGATACGGGCGCCGGCGGCATGCAAGCGGCGCTGCAAGGTGCCTCGCAGCCCTATACGATTTATTCGGAGCTGGCCGAAACCTTCAGTACCCAGATGCTCGATCCCGGCCAGTCGCGCATTCCCCCCGAAGTAGCGATGCTGATGGTGGTGCATCCCGCTAGTCTCAGTGCGGCCCAGCTGTACGCCATCGACCAGTTCGTTCTGGGCGGCGGCCGCGCGCTCATCTTCGTCGACCCCAATTCGGAGCTCGCACAGGCCGGCGGCGGCATGGATCCGCGCGGCGGCAGCCCGCCCATGTCGGATCTGCCGTCGCTCTTCCGCGCCTGGGGCGTGGGATACAATCCGGGCAAGGTGATCGCCGACCGTGCGCTCGCACAGCGCGTGCAAGTGTCGAGCGATCCGCGCAACCCGGTCGCGAGCTATCCGATCTGGCTGCACCTGACGCCGGCGCAATTCGACGCCAAGGACACGATCACCGCGAACCTGCAGTCGATGAACCTCGGCAGCACCGGCGCGGTCTATGCGCTCAAGGGCGCCACCACGAGCTTCACACCGCTGGTCCGCACGTCGAGCGAAGCAGCCTTGCTCGACAGCGAGGAAGTGCGATTCAATCCACGGCCGCAGGATCTGATGGGCCTGATCCAGCCGACGGGCGAAACGTTCGTGATTGCCGCGCGCGTCTCGGGACCAGCCAAGACTGCGTTCCCCGCCGGACCGCCGGCACCGATGACCACAGCGGGCCAGCCGTCGCCCGCCCCGCTGCCGCCCCAGATCAAGCAGTCGAGCGGTTCGATCAACGTCGTGATCATGGCGGACAGCGACATCTTCGACGACCGCTTCTGGGTACGCGTGGAGAATCTCTACGGCAAGCGCGTCGCGTCACCGTTCGCCGACAATGGAGCCTTCGTGCTGAACGCCGTCGAGAACCTGATGGGTTCGAGCGACCTGATCTCGCTGCGCACCCGCGCGACGAACGACCGGCCGTTCACGGTGGTGAAGGAGATCCAGGCCGAAGCCCAGGCGCAGTTCCAGCAGGAAGCCGAAATGCTGCAGGCGCGCCTGACCGCGGTCCAGCAGAAGCTGCACGATCTTGAGCAAGGCAGCAGCGCGAACGGCCAGACGAGCACGAACCAGGGCCTCACGGGCGCACAGCAGGGCGAGATCGACCGCTTCAAGCGCGAACTGATCGAAACCCGCACCTCCTTGCGCAACGTGCAGCACAATCTGCGCAAGGATATCGATGCACTGGGCGATTTTCTCGCTTTCGTGAATATCGCTCTGGTCCCGATTTTCGTTGCCGGCTTCGCATTGCTGATCGCATGGTTGCGCCGGCGGCGCCGCGCCCGCGCGATGGCACAGTGAGGCGCGCGATGGAGCTCAAGCAGTTTCTGTCCGATCCTCGCCGGCGCAATCTGGCCGTGCTCGCGGCCGCGACCGTCGTCGCCGTGATGCTGGCGCTCGGTGCGCTGTGGCAGCAGGCGAGCCGCGACCAGCCTGCCTACGCGCCGCAGGAATTCTTCCCCGGCTTTGTGCAAAAGGTACGAGAGGCAGCGCGTATTCACGTTGTCTCCAAATCCGGTGGCGCGTTCGACGTCGCCTTCGTGCCGGAGAAGGGCTGGGTTTTGCCCGGGCGTTCGGACTATCCGGCGTCGTTCGATCTCGTGCGCCGCACGCTCGTTGGACTGGCCGCGCTGCTGACGATCGAGCCGAAGACCGGACGGGCCGACTGGCTGCACTATGTCGGCCTCGAGACGCCGCCTGCGGGAGACGGCATTGCGATCACGGTGAGCGACGACAAGGGCCATGTGCTCGCGTCGCTGATCACCGGCAAGAGCGTGGACATCGGTGATGCCTCGGGTGCGACCGGACTGTTCGTCCGACGTCCCGCAGAACAGCAAACCTGGCTGGTGCGTTCGGTGCTCGACCCGCGTTCGTCACTCTCCGACTGGATCGACAAGTCGGTCATGGACGTCGATCGCGCCCGGATCCGCGAGGTCGATGTCGACCCTGCCGGAAGTGCCGCGTTCGTGGTCAGCCGAGACAAACCAAGCGATCCCGATTTCAAGCTCTCGCCGGTTCCGCACGGAAAGAACGTTTCCGATCCGACCGTGCCCGATGGCGTCGCCGCCGCCGTCACGGGATTCGGCTTCGATGATGTGAGGCCTGCGCGCGAGCTGGACCTCGGCAATGGGGCCGTCACCGCGCGGCTCGTGAGCAAGACGTTCGACGGACTCGCAGTAACCGTGAATGTGCAGCGCCAGGGCGCGGACTATTGGGCCGCAGTCTCGGCCGAAGCGCTTGGACCGGCTGCGGCAAAAGAAGCCGCAACCATTAATGCGCACGCGTCGGGATGGGCGTATAAGTTGCCCGCATACAAGGGCCAGCTCTTCATGACGACGCTCGACAGCCTGCTGCGTGTGCCCGCTGCGACGCCAGCGCCCCAATGACAGCCGAAGCGCCAAACACCACCGGCGCCGACGCGGTGCCGATTTTCCTGCGCGACTGCTGGTACATGGCGACGCACGCTTCGAACATCAGGCGAGGCGGCCTGCGCCGCGAGATGCTGCTCGGTGAACCGGTGCTGATCGGGCGGATGCGCGATGGCACGGCCTTCGCCCTGCGCGATATCTGTCCGCATCGCGGTGTTCCATTGTCCGCAGGGCGCGTGTTGGCGGAGAATACGGTCGAGTGCCCGTATCATGGTTGGCGGTTCCGGGCCGATGGCGTGTGCGCACTCATTCCGTCTCTGGTCGATGGGCAGCAAATGGATGCGTCCAACATCAGCGTCAGATCCTATCGAGTTCGCGAACAGGACGGGCTGATTTGGATCTACATGTCTGCTGTTGGCCGCGAGGCGGCGGAGGCGCGCACGGAGCCGCCGAAAGTCGGAGTTCCAAACGCCAGGCCGCGCTGGGTGGAAAGCCAGACGTTCGCGTGCGGCATCGATCACGCGGTGATCGGACTGATGGATCCGGCGCATGCCCCTTACGTGCACGGCCGCTGGTGGTGGCGTGTGCAGCCGAAGGTCAAGACCAAACACTACGCGCCGCTGCCCAACGGCTTCGTCATGACCCGGCATCAGCCGTCAAAGCCGATGTACGGACTGCTCGGCGGCGACGTTTCGACCGAAATCACCTTTGAGTTGCCCAGCACACGGTTCGAAAACATCCGCGGCACCTGGGCCGGACGCCAAGTGGACGTTGTAGGGCTCACGACCTGCACGCCGCGCGATGCCGAGACGACCGAAGTGACGCAGACCTTCTATTGGCCGGCCTGGCTCAGCTTCATAAAGCCGTTTTTCATGGCGCTTGGGCCGACATTCCTAGGCGACGACCGAAAGATTGTGGAGCTTCAGAAGGAAGGCCTTAAATTCAATCCGTCCCTGATGCTAATTCAGGACTCGGATGTCCCGGCCATGTGGTACCACCGCCTCAAGAAGGCATGGGCCGAGTCGGTGAGAACCGGGACGCCGTTCGTCAATCCGGTGCAGGAAAAGACGCTGCGGTGGCGCAGTTGAGGAACGGATAAGGATAGGGCCCTCCCGGCAACCGGCGAGGGCTTTTTTATGGTGTCATGTTGGGTGAATGGAAGTGAAGCGCAAGAAGAAAAACAAAAGCGCAATCCGCCATGGCCGGCCACGACGACTTTTCTCTGAGGTTCAAAAGTGCCGCGTAGAAACGACATCCACACCGTTCTGATCATCGGCGCCGGGCCGATCGTGATCGGCCAGGCGTGCGAGTTCGACTATTCGGGCGCGCAGGCGTGCAAGGCGCTCAAGGCCGAAGGCTATCGCGTCGTGCTGGTGAACTCGAACCCGGCGACGATCATGACCGATCCGGGCATGGCCGATGCGACTTACATCGAGCCGATCACGCCGGAATTCGTGGAGAAGATTATCGCCAAGGAACGTGCGAACGTTCCGGCCGGAAAAGTGTTCGCCCTTCTACCCACGATGGGCGGCCAGACCGCGCTGAACACGGCGCTGTCGCTGCGCAAACGCGGCACGTTGGAGAAATACGACGTCGAGCTAATCGGCGCGAGCGCCGACGCCATCGACAAGGCGGAAGACCGCGAATTGTTCCGCCGGGCGATGCTCAAGATCGGCCTCGAAGTGCCCAAAGGCGTCACTTTGAAAGGCGAACTGCGGCACAAGAAAGATCAGTACGGCGAGTTCATGTATGACAGCCGCAACAACCCGATCATCGAACTGGCTGCGGAATCGCAGAGCCGCGTGAGAGACGCGCTCGCGCTCGTGGGTCTTCCGGCGGTTGTCCGCCCGTCCTTCACCCTGGGCGGCACCGGCGGCGGCATCGCCTACAACAAGGAAGAATTCTACGAGATCGTCGAACGCGGGCTCGATGCCTCGCCGACCAACGAAGTGCTGATCGAGGAGTCCGTTCTCGGCTGGAAGGAATATGAGATGGAAGTCGTGCGCGACCGCGCCGACAACGCCATCATCATCTGCTCGATCGAGAATGTAGACCCGATGGGCGTGCACACAGGCGATTCCATCACGGTCGCTCCTGCCTTGACGCTGACCGACAAGGAATATCAGCGCATGCGCAGCGCCAGCATCGCGGTGCTGCGCGAGATCGGCGTGGAGACCGGCGGCTCGAACGTTCAGTTCGCGGTCAACCCTGCGGACGGCCGGATGGTGATCATCGAGATGAATCCGCGCGTGTCGCGCTCCTCGGCGTTGGCTTCCAAGGCGACCGGGTTTCCGATCGCCAAAATTGCCGCCAAGCTTGCCATCGGCTACACGCTCGACGAACTCCAGAACGACATCACCAAGGTGACGCCGGCTTCGTTCGAGCCCGCCATCGACTATGTGGTCACGAAGATTCCGCGCTTCGCGTTCGAGAAGTTTCCCGGCGCTGAGCCGCTTCTGACCACGTCGATGAAATCCGTGGGCGAAGCGATGGCCATCGGACGCACGTTTGCGGAGTCGCTGCAAAAGGCATTGCGCTCGATGGAGACCGGCCTTACCGGGCTGGACGAGATCGAATTGCCCAACGACGAGGACAAGATTCGCGCCGCGCTCGGGCGCGCCACGCCGGACCGGCTGCGGCTGGCGGCGCAGGCGATGCGGCTCGGTTTTCCGGTTTCCGAAATCCAGGCCATCACGAAATACGATCCCTGGTTCCTTGGCGAGATCGAGGCGGTCATCGCGGTGGAGGCGGAAGTGCGGGCCAACGGCCTGCCGAAGGACGCGCCGGGACTGCGCCGGCTCAAGTCCATGGGCTTCTCCGACGCGCGTCTGGCGAATCTCACAGGCCAAAGAGAAAAGGACGTGCGTGCGCGCCGCTACGCGATCGGCGTGCGGCCGGTATTCAAGCGGATCGACACCTGCGCGGCGGAGTTTGCGGCGCTCACGCCCTACATGTACTCCACCTATGAAACGCCGTTTGACGGTCACGTCGAATGCGAGAGCAAACCGACTGACACGAAGAAGATCATCATCCTGGGCGGCGGGCCGAACCGTATCGGCCAGGGCATCGAGTTCGACTATTGCTGCTGCCACGCCGCGTTCTCGCTGTCCGCGCAGGGCTTCGAGACCATCATGGTCAACTGCAATCCGGAGACCGTTTCGACCGACTACGACACGTCCGACCGGCTCTACTTCGAACCCTTGACGACGGAAGACGTTCTGGAAATCGTGCGGGTCGAGCAGACGAAGGGAACCTTGGCGGGTGTCATCGTCCAATTTGGCGGACAGACTCCGCTCAAGCTCGCCAACATGCTGGTCGAAGAAGGAGTACCAATCCTCGGCACCAGCGCCGATGCCATCGATCTCGCCGAAGACCGCAAGCGATTTCAACGGTTGCTCTCAGAGCTTGGTCTCAAGCAACCGCGCAACGCCACAGCCCTGACGGCAGAACAGACCATAGCGGCGGCGCGCGAGATCGGTTATCCGGTCATCCTGCGTCCGTCGTATGTGCTTGGCGGGCGCGGCATGGTGGTGTGCGCGGACGAACCGCAACTGGTCTCGCAAGTGCAATCGGGTGAGCTGTTCCGCATCTCCGGCGACAATCCCGTCCTGATCGATGCCTTCCTGCACCACGCCACCGAAGTCGACGTCGATGCCATCTGCGACAACGCCGAAGACGTGTTCATCGCCGGTATCATGGAACACATCGAGGAAGCCGGCGTGCACTCCGGCGAC
>JANYBR010000337.1 GCA_025360685.1 Pseudomonadota bacterium | reverse complement strand
GCAACAGGCCCGACGAACAAGACCAAGACCGCATTCGCTCCGCTATCGACCGCGTCAGTCTGGAGCGAAGTAAGCATCCGGCGTAGACCGCAGTACGGCTAACTTTCGCTGTCGTCTCGCTTGAGCAGCGAGGGATCGTCTTTGTGCATCTTGATGAGTTCGACGAGACTCTCGATCCCGAAGTCGGTGAAAGCCATGACGCCTTCCTCACCGACCCCATAGACCCAGATCACGCCGTCTTCGGGTTCCATCTCCATGGCGACGTCGAAGAGCCAGTCCTCGTCTTCGCCAAGGTCTTTGGCGACGAGGTTGATGGTTTTGACGTGAGAGACCTTGTTGACGTGCATCAGGCGGCCTGAGAGGGGATGATGACGGCGCGCGCTTTCCAGTTCCACGGCAGCAGTTCATCCAGTCGGTGAGCGGGGTGGGCGGCGATACGGGAGAGGACGTCTGTCAGCCAAGCCTGGGGATCGATGCCGTTCATCTTGGCCGTGACAATGAGACTGTACATCGCCGCGGCGCGCTGACCTCCGCGATCGGACCCGCAGAACAGCCAGGATTTTCGGCCAAGGGCAATGCCGCGCAGCCCGCGCTCGGCGGCGTTGTTCGAGAGGCACACGCGCCCATCCTCGAGGAACCGGGTGAAAGCCGGCCAGCGCTTGAGAATGTAATTGATCGCTTTGACAAGATCGTGCCCGCGCGCCAGGCGAGCGAGTTGCGCGCTCATAAAGGCATGGAGACCGTCGACCAGGGGGCGGCTCAGCCTGCGACGCGTGGCCAAGCGCTCCTCGGCGCTCTTCCCATTGATGGAGCGCTCGATCGCGAACAGCGCGTCGATGCGGCGAACGACGTCGATCGCGATCGGCGACAGAGGGATCTCTTGTCTGCCCGCGGCTTTGCGTCGGGCGTTCTCCTTGATGTCGGCAATGGCGAAGAACGGGCGTCGGGCATGCACCCAACACGCCGCCTCCAGGACGGGGCCTGGACTGCGCCCAGGCAGGTAGAGCTTGTTGTACCCGTCATAGGCGTCCGCTTGCAGGATGCCGGCATATCCAGCCAGATGCGCTTGCGGATGCTCGCCCCTGCGATCGCGTGAGTAATAAAATATCGCCGCCGGCGGCCCTGTTCCGCCAAAGGGCTCGTCGTCGCGCAGATAAACCCAGCATCGTCCGGTATCGGTCTTTCCCTCGGCCAGAACCGGCACGGTCGTATCGTCCGCGTGAAGACGCTCGGCCGCCATGACATGGGTTTCGACGAGACGCCGGAGCGGATCGAGCGCCGCGCAGACAGACCCCACGGCGTCGGCCATGGTCGATAGCGGGATCGGCACGCCTTCCAGGGCGTAGCGCTCGGCCTGGCGGTTCAGCGGCTGATGCTGACCGAACTTCTCGAACATGATCATCGCCAGCAGGCTGGCCCCCGCCCATCCCCTGGCGATGACGTGGAACGGCGCCGGCGCTTGGCTAATCTTCTCGCAATCGCGGCAGGTGAACTTCTCCCGGACGGTCTCGATCACCTTCCACCAACGAGGCTGCGTTTCCAACGTCCGAGTTACGTCCTCGCCGAGTTTGCGCAGTCGGTTGCCGCCACAGCACTCGCACGCCGTCGGCGGATCGATCACCACGCGCTCGCGAGGAAGGTGGTCGGGGAATGTATTGCGCTCGGGCCGCTTGCGCGTGAACCCAGCGACATCAGTCGTGTTGGCGACCGCTCTCTCCGCCGCGAGTTCGTCTTCCGTCGCGCCGGCTTCCAGCTCTTCGAACGCGAGCGACAATTGGTCGATCAAACGCGCCGAGCGTTCCGAGCGTTGCCCGTAAACCTGCCGCTCCAGCCTGGCGATGCGCAGCTTCTGTTGGGCGATCAGCGCCATGTCCTCGGACGCCTTGGCGCGCGCGACCGCCAATTCGGCGGCGACTTGCAGGCCCTTGGCTTCGGCAGTCGCCAACGCCGCCTTCAGGGCGGCGACTTCTTGGGCGAGAGCGTGGCCTGCGGCGTTCATGAGACAAAGTGAATCATAAATCGCGCGATTTGTGGCGCCCTAAAATGCGCGTGATCCCATATTTTTCTTCGCTCAGCCCGCGCTCTTCGGCCTCCACGTAAGCCGCGGATTCCGCCAGTCGATTCCCTCCAACATATAAGCCACCTGCGCCGCGGAGATCGAAACGACGCCATCGGACGCTGAGGGCCAGATGAACTTTCCCCGGTCCAATCGCTTGGCGTAAAGCGACAGCCCAATGCCGTCATGCCAGAGAATCTTTGTCAGATCGCCCCTGCGGCCGCGGAAAACGAAAACATCGCCGCTATGAGGATCGCGCTTGAGGCCCTCCTGAACCTGCAAGGCCAATCCCTGCATGCCGCGGCGCATATCCGTGTGGCCCGTGGCGATCCAGACCCGACTTCCCGAGGGAACGGGGATCAAGATCGTAAAGCCTTCAATGTCGCCGCGATCAATGCAGATGGCGCGTTCGCGCCGATCCGGATCCGCGCGCCGTTCACCTCCACCAAGATCGCGCCAAGCTCGGGCTCGCCTGCCGGCATCGGCGGTCGCGGCGCATTCTCAACAACAACCTGGGCGAAGCCCGGGTCATTCGCCGTCGCGCGCGCTTGCCGCCGCCATTTATAGACAAGGCTGGTGCAAACATCAGCGCGCCGCGCAACCTCGGCCACCACGGCCCCGGGTTCCTCGATCGCTGCCAAAATCCGCGCCCGCTCTTCGTCACTCCAACGACGACGTCGCTCGTCGCCCGTCATCAATGTCATCCGACTCATGCTGTGCAGCTAGCCTCGCTCATAAAGCCGACTTAGCTGCGCAGCATCGCGGCATCGCCCGTCACGACAAGGCGGCCGCTACCGGAGGGATACC
>JANYBR010000459.1 GCA_025360685.1 Pseudomonadota bacterium | reverse complement strand
TTCAATTTCCTCCGTTGATCCACGATCACGTAGACGAGCACTGGATTGGCTTACAGTATCAGATCGCGAGGAAAAACTGGCTACAGGTCAGTGTTGGCGCCCAGAAGGCGCGCTATCACAAACGCACAGTTGTTCCCAGTGAAGTCCCTACTCTTTTGAACACGGCGCCATGGCTGCTGACTGGTTCGGCTACAGGGTATTTGACGGACCAAGTGGCGATATTTGGCAGTTACACCCAAGGCTTGGAGGATAACGGCATTACTCCAAGCAATGCTGTCAACAGCAATGAGGCGCTTCCCGCAACGACCTCGCGGCAGACGGAGGGCGGTGTGCGTTGGACGTTATTGCCTGGAACAAGTTTGGTCGCCACAGTTTATGATCTCAAGAAACCTTACTTCAATCTCGACCCCTCAAATTTCTATCGGGAACTGGGGGAGCTGGAAAATAAGGGCCTGGAATTATCACTTTCCGGGAATCTAACGGATCGGCTGGACGTCGTAGCCGGCGGAGTGCTCTCGCAGCCTACCGTGAGCGGAGACACTGTGCGTTTGGGTATTTCGGGTGATAGGCCGGTCGGCATCTACTCCCGTAAATTCGTTTTCGACACCAACTGGCGACCGTCGGGAACGACCGGCCTTTCCTTCGATTTGGGTATAAATTATTTCGGGGGCGAACCGGGCAGCTTGGACGATGCAGTCACCATCCCGGCTCACACAACGATGGATTGGGATACGCGCTACGAACTCAAAATAGCCGGACAGACCGCCTCATTGAAGTTCGCCATCATGAACATGTTCAATACGCGCTCCTTGCGCGTGGTGGATTCCGACACTTATGGGTTTTCCTTTGGCAGCGGACGCAGGATCGATTTGAGACTGGTCGTAGATGTCGGTTGATGCTGATGCCCAAAGCGCGGGAACCGCAGGGGACGCCGCACCAGGGCATGGGGCGTGCCGGCCCTGAAATGCTCGGCACACCCCGATTAGGCCCACAGTTTAATCGCAGGCCGCAATGCCCATTTCCAATTTAAAAGGCCGCCCGCGCATCGCCCAACGGGTGCCCGACTCTTGGGCCATTGCTGGGGAAGCTAGCGATTGGTTTTGACGTCCTCGGGTTTCACCTTGTCCTTGTAGGCGTTGCTGAAATGGCTGCGGAATTATTTGACCACATCGGCTATCTGCTGGTCGCTGAGCGCGCCGCCGATTGCGGGCACGGATTTGAGGCGATGCGTCACCACCGATACCGGATGGCCGGGCTCCGACAGCTTGGGATTCTTCGCCAGTGCCGGGCAATGGCCCGCGCCTGAGCGGCGGTCGTCAACGCACAGAGAGTAGTGTGAACTTATTCGGGCTTGTTAAATCAGCGCGCGGTCAAGGTGCCCGATCAATCGGTCAACCTCCTCGAGAGTATTGTAGTGCACCATTGAGACGCGGACGACGCCACCGCTTGTGGCAAGACCAAGACTTTCGATAAGCCGCCGCGCATGAAAGTCGCCCTGACGGATGCCGGTCGAATGCTTGTCTATCTCGGTAACGATGCCGACGCTGTCTCGGCCCACGGCCTTGAAAGAAATCGTCGGCACGCGGCTTTGAATATCGCTGTCGCGCCGGCCGATGACCCGAACATCGTTGCGGCTGCGCAGATAGGCCAGCAATTTTTCTCCCAGAGCCGCCTCATGGGTGGCGACAGCCGTAAAAGCCCGCTGGATCGCAGCGCGATCGCCGGTGCCTCCGCCCAACGCATCGAAATAATCGACGATGCCGGCCGCGCCCCAGGCCAGCTCATAGCACGGATTTCCCGGCTCAAGCTTACCGGGAACTTTGTCGCGGCCGTAAAAATAATGATAGAGGCTATCGAGGGCGAGAAGGTCATCGTATTTGCCGTAAAGCACGGCAAAATGCGGCCCATAGGTCTTATAGAAGCTGAAAACATAATAATCGACATCGAGCGCAGCGACATCGATCGCGCGATGGGGCGCATAGGCCACGCCATCAACAACGATCTTGGCGCCATGGGCGTGGACCAGTCTGGCGATCTCGGCGATCGGGTTGATGGTGCCAAGAATATTCGACACATGTGTCACGGCAACGAGCCGGGTGCGGGGCGACAGCAATTGTTCAAGCGCGCCAAGGTCGATCTCGAAGCTTTCCTTGTCGATCTCCCAGAATTTGACGATCACGCCGAGCGCCTCGAGACCGAGCCAGGGCCCGATATTCGATTCATGATCGAACCGCGTGACGATCACTTCGTCACGCGGCTTGAACTGATAAGCCATCGCGCGCGCGAGATATTGCAGCAGCGCGGTGGTCGAAGGCCCAAACACAACCTCCTCAGGCCGCCGAGCCCCCATCAGCAACGC
>JANYBR010000301.1 GCA_025360685.1 Pseudomonadota bacterium | reverse complement strand
AATCCGATCCGAAGATTTCGCCGCTGCGTTCCAAAGATCTGTCGGGCCTTCCGCCCGCCTACGTGATGTTGGGAGGATACGACCCGCTGCATGACGAGGGCCTGCGATATGCGGAGAAGCTGCGTGCTGCCGGAGTAAGCGTGACGGTTGCCGACTACCCGAGCATGGTTCACTGCTTTGTCTACATGCAGTCGTTTCTGCCTCAGGCATATGAAGCGTTGGCGAGTGCGTCGAAAGCGGTCGGCGCCATCCTGGCCGCGCCCTGACGGAGTCCGGCGATGGCACTCGACACGCATGTGAGGGCGCTGCTGGACCAGATGGCCGCGCTGAAGCTCCCCAAGAGCTGGGAGATCGGCCCGCAAGCAGCCCGTGCGGCTATGAAGATGGGTCTCTTCCGCAAGGACGACACGCCGATCGGCCGGGTCGAAGACCGCAAGATTCCCGGACCGGCCGGCGATCTGGGCGTGCGCATCTACACACCTGTGGCCACCAGCAGCAACGTTTTGTCGGGTCTGGTATTTTTTCACGGCGGCGGATTCGTGCTTGGCGATCTCGACACGCATGACGGGCTGTGCCGTGTTCTCTCCAACGAGAGCGGCTTCCGCGTCGTCTCTGTCGACTATCGCCTGGCGCCCGAATATCCGTTTCCCGCCGCTGTGGATGATTGCTTCGCGACGACGAAGTGGGTTGCCGCCAACGCCGGCGCGCTTGGCATCGATGCGCAAAGGCTCGCGGTGGGCGGGGACTCTGCGGGCGGTAATCTTGCCGCAGTCGTCTCGCAACTTGCCCGTGCGGGTGGGCCGCCGATCGCGTTCCAGCTTCTGATCTATCCGGTAGCGCAGCTCGGCGCACCCGACACGCCGTCGATGCGCGAGAATGCCAAAGGTTATTTCCTGGAGAAGGAAGGCATGGACTGGTTCACGCGCCTGTACGCGCCGGACAAGGACCATCGTAGCGATCCGCGCCTGTCGCCCCTGCGGTGCAAGGATCTGTCGGGCCTGCCACCGGCGTACCTCGTCACTGCCGGATTCGATCCGTTGCGCGACGAGGGCAGGGACTATGCCGAAGCGCTGGACAAGGCCGGCGTGCCGGTTACATATGTGAATTATCCCGGCATGGTGCATGGTTTTTTCAGCATGCGCAGTTTCATACCCAAGGCACGCGAGACGGTCGCCGCCGCGGCGGCAGCGATGCGCGAGGGTGTCAATCCGGTATCAGCTTCCCCGGGTTGAGAAGTCCCTTCGGATCGAGCGCCATCTTCACCGCGCGCAGCACGTCGATGCCGAGTGAGCCCTTTTCGGCCGCCATCCAGGGCAGGTGATCCTCGCCGATGCCGTGATGGTGGCTGATTGTCCCGCCATTCGCGACGATCGCATCGGACGCGGCATTCTTGATCGCCCGCCACTGCGCGACTTCACCGTCGAGCGCGCGCGGAAAGCTGTAGCTGAAATACAGGCTCGCGCCGTCCGGATATGAGTGGCTGACGTGACAGGTCACGACACCATGCGCGCCCGGACGCGGCGCCGTCTCGCGTATCGCGCTCTCAAGCGCATCGCGCACGGCGACATAAAGCGTGTCGAGCTTCGTCCAGCTTGTCGCCGTCTCCAATGTGTCCACTCCCACCCCACGATCCATCATCGGATCGCGCAGATAGGGGCCGTGAAAGCGGCCGTCCTTCCAGCGCCTGCCCTGGCCTTCGCCCAGCGCGAGCGCACCGTTCTTCTTCGCCAGTGCGTCGAATTGACGTCGCTCGCCGGCGACAGAAGCGGCGTCGCCCTCGAAACCTGCGATCATCGCGCAGGCCTTGTCGTCGAAGCCGCGCGCGTCGAGATAGATCTGCGCGATCCTGTCGGCGAGGCTGCGCTTCCTTCCAAGTGCTCCAAACGCGCGATAGAATTTGGTTTCGGGCGCATCCGACAGCCTTAACATGGTGACGGGGATTTCCTCGCGTGCGGCGTCGCGAATGGCGGCTAACCCGCTCGCAAAATCTCGGAATAGATAGCCGCGATAGTCGCTCGCTGTCGGCAAGGGGCGAAGCCGGACAGTCGCCTCGGTTATGATCCCGAATATGCCTTCGGAGCCAAGCACGAGATCGTTGAGGCGCGGACCGGTCGACGAGGCAGGAAATCCGCCGGTGCGAAGTACGCCGCGCGGCGTCGCGACGGTCGCGCCGATCAGCCATTCCTCCGCGCGGCCATAGCGGTTCGATCCCTGTCCCGCGCCGCGGTGTGCGATCCATCCTCCCAACGTTGAAAATTCGAATGACTGCGGGTGGTGCCCAAGCGTGAAGCCGTTGGCGTGCAGTGCCTTTTCCAGAGCGGGACCGGTGATTCCGGCTTCGGCGGCAGCGGTCATCGACTGCGGATCGACGTCGATCATCCGGTCCATGTTCGAAAGGTCGACGCAGACGACGGATTTGAAGGCGCCGTGTTGACCCGTCACGCCGCCCACGACGCTGGTGCCGCCGCCGTAGGGCACAACTGCCGTTCCGCCTTCGCTCGCTGCCGCGAAGATCGAGAGAACCTCGTCCGTGCTGCGCGGGAAAAGTACCGCGTCGGGCGCCGTCGAAAGATCGCCGGCCCGAAGATGAAGCAGATCATGATAGCTCTTGCCACGCGCGTGATAGGCCCGCTCAAAGGGATCGTCGCGAACACGATCGGCCCCAAGTATCTGGATAAAGCGCGCCCGATCCTCGACCGTCAGGCGCGACTGCGCCAGCTCGATGTTCTCCAACGCCCGCGCCGGCGTTGCGAGCAGCGCAGGCATGCCGAGTTCGCCGGCAAGCCAAGTCCATACCACGTCCTGTCCGGCTAGCCGGTCCTCGTGCGCGGTCCAACCCCAGCCGTTCCAGCGGATCTTGCTGCGATCGATGCTCATGCGGCTCCCCCGGCGCTGCTCAGCATCGCAGATTGAGCGCGCGCGGCAATATCTCGAAAGTCGCCGGCAGGCGACCAGCGGCCTCGCCGTCGGTTTCTATCAGCACGGGCCTTCCCTTTGTTTCAGCAACCGGTGCGACGACGACATGCTTTCCGCGCAGGACGCGGACATGCGGCTTGGTGATGTGCTCGCCCGTGTAAAGAAGTTTCATTTCAGCCAGTGACTGTCCCTTGGGAGCGCCGCCCATGACAACGATATCGAACAGCCCGTCGTCGACGAACGCTCCGGGAGCCACCTTCATGCCGCCGCCGAAATATTGCCCGTTGGCGATGGCGACCGTGGAGATGGCGGCGATCTCGTCTTCCGCTCCATCCACCATGATGCGTACGGTGCGGTTTCGATAGCGCAACATTCCGGCGGCGCTGTGGAATGCGAATGCAAAAGATCCCCCAAACAACTTCGCGATCCGGGCGCGATTGACGGAATCGACGATCACGCCGGACAAACCGAACGATGCAATGTTGATGAAGTATCGCATCGCCGGTTCGCCGGTCTTCGTCAGGCAGGTAACGCGGCCGGCGTCGATCGGGTGGACGCTGGCGCGCTTCAATCGTGCGATGGCCGCTTCTGTCCCGGCTTCTATGTTGAATGTCTTGCGAAAGTCGCCGCCGGTTCCGCTGGTAACAAAGGCGAAGACCGAATCGCGCGGTGTGGTACCGCTGGCATCGAACATGCCGTTGACGGCTTCGTTGATCGTTCCGTCGCCGCCCACCGCGACGATTTCAAGATGTCCTTCGCGCAGCGCATGGCGCACGAGCGCCGCAGCGTCGCCCTGCTTTCGTGTGAAGCCGACCGACATGCTGGGATAGACGGCCCCGAGTCTGCGCTCGATCGCTTTCCAGTCGCGGCCGGTACGGCCGTTGCCCGATTTCGGATTGACCACAACGAATGCACTCATGCGGCCTCGCGGGTCTTGAACCACGGCGCCAGCGACGCAACTTCGCTTCGGCGCCGCTCCTCGCTCCAGCCGAGTTCCTTCGCCATGATCCCTGAGGCCGACTCCAGTGCGTCGCGTGACGGCAGACCGACCTGTCCCATGCATGTGCGCCGCATCACAGCATCTGAAAGCCGCAGCGCCATTTCCTCGCGAACGGCGAATACGATTTGCGCGCCAATGTCACCCGCATTGCCAACTGTCGCCCGCAGTTCCGGCCGGTTATTCGTTTCCGAAAGCACTTCCGGTAAGCGCGCGCCATACATGTGTGCAAGATGTTCGATCGTCGGAAGCTCGGGGTGTTCGATTTTCTGCGCCGCGATGAAGTCGCCGACGCGCCCGATATCGCCGCCGGCGGTGGGATCTTCGTCGGTCTCGCATTCTGCCGCGGACAATTTCAGTTTTTCGACGATCGAATCGACGACCTTTTGCGCGAGATCGCGCGATGTCGTCCACTTGCCTCCTATCGCGGAGAACAGGCCGTCCAACCCGTCAGCCTTGCCGTGATCGACAAGTTCGGATCGCCGGCTCGCGCCGTACGTGTAGCCAGACCCGTCGTCGACCAACGGCCGCAGACCGGCATAGAAATACTCGACCTTGTCGCGCGTCAGGTTTGCGCCAGGCAGGTACCTGTTGATGAAAGCAAAGAAGCCCGCGATATCGTCCTCGCTCACTCCAACTAGATCAGGATCGCTTTTGAATGCGGTATCCGTCGTACCCAGCAATGTGTGTCCGTGCCATGGCAAAACAAAGAAATGGCCGCCGCTTGCTGCGACCGTCAGCGCCGCCTTGCGCGTGATCGCCGGCACCAGGACATGAATGCCTTTTGATCGCATCAACTTATGCGATGACGGCTTGCCCACTGCCTGTTCGAGAAAAATATCTGCCCACGGCCCCGCGGCGACCAAGGTCAACCTCGCGCGGACGTCGAATATGGCGCCTGTTTCAGAATCACAAACCGTACAGCCTTCGACATTACCGCCCCGAACCAATATCCTCCTGCCTTCGACATAGTTGGCGATGGCTGCGCCGTTCGCATCTGCGTCGAGCAAACATTCGAGCGCGAGCCTCTCCGGCGAATACATCTGCGCATCGTAATATTGAAGCGCCCCTTCGAAGCCAGGGCCATCGAGAACGGGTTCGAGTTCGAGCGCCTTTTCGCGGCTCAACCAGGAATGGTTCGATAGTTTTTGTGCTGGATCGTCGAGCCAGCTCTTGTCGAAGGAGAGTATGTCGTAAAGCGTCAGGCCGGCGCTCAAGATCGCGCGCGACTTCCATCCGCCACCATAGTTGGGAACGAGAAACGGAAGAGGATGCACCAGATGTGGCGCGATACGCTGCCAGATTCGTCGTTCCTTCAGCGACTCCCGCACCAG
>JANYBR010000242.1 GCA_025360685.1 Pseudomonadota bacterium | reverse complement strand
CTGAATGATATTGTGGCAATCTAGCGCGAGCGCCATTTCTCGCGCTCGAGTCGAGCTCTCATCCTTCGACACTTCGGAGCGACAGCGACGAAGCAGGATGAGGTACTTCTAACGCCCCTCACCCTGAGCCTGTCGAAGGGCGAGGGGTAAGGAAAATCCGGATTCAATCCTAGGAAGATCAAGCTCTAAACTCGAACCGTCATCTCGAGCCCGCCTGCGAACGGCAACGTCATCGTACGCAGCTTGTTGTTGGGATCGGCGATGAAGTCGAAATAGGCCGCATAGCCGCGGCGCGACTGGTCCGAGTTGTCGGCAATGATGACCGCGCCCTGGCGCAAATGCGGCGCGATGTTGCGCATCGCGGGCATCACGGCTTCGGTCCAGATGTCCAGCAGGACAAAATCGACCGGCCCGTCGATCGTCTTCAGCGTGTCGGCGAGATCGCCTTCTCGCAGGTCGATATATTCCGCAAGTCCTGCGGCTGCGAAGTTGCGCCGCGCGATCTTTGCCTTTTCGGGTTCGTACTCGGTGCCGATGACCGTGCCCCCGAACGCATCCGCCGGCCGACCGCTCTGGCGCGCGGCGCTTGCATTGTCTCTCACCGCCGCTGCGAGGTAGAGCGTCGAGACGCCATGGGATGTGCCCGCCTCCACGACGCGTTTGGCGTTCAGCGCGCGGCAGAGCAGGTAGCAGTACTCAGCTTTGACCTTTTCCAGCGCGACCAGCTTGTCGCGGAAGAAGACGGTGGTCTCGGCATCGAAGCCATCCCAGCTCAGCGTGCCTTCCTCGATGCGGCGGCGGAAATAGACGCCGACGGCCTCTTCCTGGCCGGCGCTCTGCGCATGCAGCGCATCGAGCAAGGCTTCCAGCTTTGGATCGTTCAGCACGCTCATGTGTCGTACTTCATGGCGCCGACACGATTGCCTTCGCTGTCGGTGAAATAGATGAGCGTGCCCACCGTCTCGATGTGAGACTTCTGCATGACGATCGCGCCGCCGGCGGCGGCGACCTTGCGCGCAATCTCATCGACGTCGTCGACGCCGACCGTCAGTTCGAAGGATGCCGAGGCGGCGCCGGCAAGCGGCTCATGTCGTTTCTGGATCGCGCCGGGCAAGCCGGCACCGTGGATCAGATAGAAACCCGGCGGGCCCCAGTCCTCGAACGTCCAGCCGAACACCGCTTGGTAGAATTTGCGCGCGCGCTCGACGTCGTCACACGCGATGGAGAAAAAGCGCACTTGATTGGCCATTGCCGTCTCCTTCTGGCGGGTGTTTTGCACCAGGGCCCCAAGGCGTAATATAGCTAGAACGACAACTAATATCGGAAATACGACAGGTGCCCGATTTTGTTCTGCGCAGCCTGGGCCAGACATTCTCCAGCGGCCATGTGCTCGAAACGCATTCACATCCATGGGGGCAACTCATCTATGCCGTGAGCGGCACGATGCAGGTTCTGGCCGCCAACACGCTGTGGCTGGTGCCGCCGACGCGCGCGCTCTGGGCGCCGGCCGCCACGGTACACTCAATCGAGATGCGCGGTGCCACGGCGATGCGCACGATCTATGTGCCGGTGGAACGCTCCGCCGCCCTGCCGCAGCATACGCACGCGATTGAGATCGCGCCGCTGTTGCGCGAAGTGATCCTGCACATCGTCGCACTGCGCCTGCTGCGCGAAGATGTGCCCGCGCATCTGCACATGGCGCAGGTCTTCTTCGACCTGGTCGCGTCGGCGCGGAGTCTGCCGCTGTTCGTGCCGATGCCGCGCGATGCGCGGGCCGCAGCGGTGGCGCAGGTGTTGCGCGACAATCCCGTGCGCGATGACAGTATCGCCGTGCTGTCACGCAAAGCCGGGGCGAGCGTGCGAACCCTGCAACGCTTGTTTCGCAAGGACACCGGCATGCGCTTTGTCGAATGGCGCCAGCGGCTGCGACTGTTGCAGGCGATTAGCGAGCTGGAACAGGGAATGTCGGTCACGCAGGCCGGCGCGGCGGCGGGCTATTCCAGCACGAGCGCGTTCATCGCCACCTTCCGCCAGCAGATGGGCGAAACGCCGAGCCGCTACGTGCGCGCCAAGATTTAAGCCGCCGTGATGTAGGCGCGCAGCGACGTCGCTTCCTGCACCGTTTCTGCGATGCGAGTTTTCACCACGTCGCCGATCGAAACGATGCCGATGATGCGCGAATCCTCCACCACGGGCATATGACGAAAGCGCCCCGTGGTCATCATCTCCATCAGGTCCTCGATCGTATCCTGCTCGGTGCAGGTGGCGACCGCGCGGGTCATGTAAAGGCTGACGGGCCGTGCCAGCGACGTCACGCTTTCCTCCGCAACCGCACGCACGACATCGCGTTCGGAAAGTATCCCGGCAAGTGCGCCGGATTCGTCGCGCACGACAATCGCGCCGATGCGCCGGCGCGCCAGCAACCGCGTTGCCTCGGACAAGGTGGCGTCGGCGGAAATCGAAACGACTTCGCGGCCCTTTTCACCGAGGATGTTCTTGACCAGCATGCGTCTTTCCTCCGTTGCGGTTGTTGCAAACCGTTCCGGTCTTCGACGTCCGCGCCGCCCGAACTCTTTTCGCCGGAATATTCCGGCCGGCTTTTGCGGCGGGGCTCGAAGCCCGCAAAGGTCAGCCCCCGCTGTGACGGAATGCTGCGCCTCTTCCAGGGACCTGACAAGGGATTGCCCAACGGGAGGGTAAATTCGCAATAACCTTGCCCGATCGCCTTTTAGCCTCGCCGGCGGATGCGCGAAAAAGTTCAACGTCGTCCGCACCTTGGGCCGTGCAGCGGCAAGCGTCCACGGGCGCGCGCATGCGATTCGCCCGACGGCCAAATCGAGTCGCGGGCCAAGCGTTTTCGCCTCCGCGCCCGGTCGGCCGACGCCGGATTCGGCAGCCCCCGCCACGTCCGCAATCGCCGATGCCGTTTGGCGTTTTGCAGTTGATTGAAGTCAATCGCTCGCGCCCAAAACTGGCAATAGTGCCGACGTGTCTTCTAGGCTCGGCTTTGCGATCATTCGATTCGTGAGCAATTCTGAACAGAGCACGGCATACCCGATCAGTAGGTTGGGGTCAGCACGGAATTCAGGGGAACTTTCATGACCATGTCGCGCGTTTCACTGTGGACTGCCGCTGGACGGCGCACGGCGATCGCGCTGAGATTGCTGGTTCTATCCGCCGGCAGCGCGAATGCGGTTCCCAGTTTCGCCGAACAGACCGGACAACCCTGTATCGCCTGTCATGTCGGCAGCTTCGGTCCGCAGCTCACCCCGTTCGGCCGCCAGTTCAAGCTCGAAGGCTACACGATGCGGACCGGCGAGACCTTCACCAATCCGGTGTCGGCGATGGCCATCGCCTCGTTTGTGAACACAGCAAGCGATCAGGCGGCGCCCCCTGCCCCTTTTTATGGAACCAACAACAATTTCGCTATTGATCAAGTGAGCGTGTTCGTCGCCGGCGGCGTCGGCGAGCACTTCGGCGGTTTCACGCAGTGGACATATGACGGCATCGGCCGCTCGGTCGGCTGGGACAATTTGGACGTCCGCGCCACGACCCACGCAACGGCGTTCGATATGGACGTCCTGGCGGGCGTCAGCCTCAACAACGCGCCGGGCGTGCAGGATGCATGGAACACGCTGCCGGCCTGGGGCTATGTCTATACCTCCAGCGCCTTGGCGCCCGGACCCGGTGCCGGCACCTTGCTCGACGGCGGCTTGGCACAATCGGTTCTGGGCGTCAGCGCCTTCGCCTATTGGGATTCGACGCTCTACACCGAAGCGGCCGTTTATTTCATGCCGGGACATAACTTCCTGAGCGCGCTTGGCGCGGGCGCCGACAATCCGCTCGATGGTGCCGCGCCCTATTTCCGCGTTGCCTACCAGAAGGATTATGGCACGCAGAATTTCGAGGTTGGAGCGTTCGCGCTCATTGCCAACCTGTTTCCCGGCGGCGATACGTCGGAGGGCTCGGACCGCATTTCCGACTTCGGCATCGACGGCTCCTATCAATTCATGGGCGACGGCACCGAAATCTACTCGGTCAATGCGCGCTATACGCATGAGGACCAGCATCTGGCGGCAACCCAGGCACTGGGAGGCGCGGTCAATCTGTCGGACTCGCTCGACGATTTCAGGATCGACGGATCCTACTACTGGCACAACATGATCGGCGCCACGATCGGATTCTTCAACACGACCGGCTCGACCGACGCGCTTTTGTATGGCGGCAACACGGCGCTCAAGCCCGACTCGACCGGCCTGTCTTTCCAGGTCGACGGCACGCTGTTCGGCCAGGATATGGCAGTGCTGGATGGCAGGTTCAATCTGCGCCTGGGACTGCAGTACACGGTCTATACAAGGTTCGACGGAGCCAGCAGCAATTACGATGGGTCGGGACGCAACGCATCCGACAACAACACATTGAGGATCTTCCTATGGACAGCTCTCTGAGGCGCAAGACAATCACCGCGCTCGCGGCCACGGCGCTGCTGCTGCTCGCCGGCGGCAGCGCGCAGGCGGCCGGCGATCCGGCAAACGGCAAGACGCTCTTCGCGCGCTGCGCCATCTGCCACAAGGTGACCAAGGACGGCGGCAACGGCCTTGGCCCAAACCTGTTCGGCATAGGCGGCAGGAAGGCCGGAACGGTCGCCGGCTTTGCCTACTCCACCGCGATGAAGAACTCCGCCATCACCTGGACCGAGGACAAGCTGGAAGCCTATATCGCCGATCCGAAAGGCACGGTGCCGGGCAACAAGATGGCGTTCGCCGGCATCTCCAATCATGCGCAGGCCGACGATGTCGCCGCTTATCTGCTGACCTTGAAATAGGGTTCCGCGCGGCGCGTAGATTCGGTGGCACGCCGTCACGGGCGCGACGTTGCGCAGGACCGCAGGCGTGTCGGTCAATCGTCCAATTCGGTTGATGCCGATCAAAATTGAACTGTCCGCAGGCGTCTAGATGGACCTGCTGCGTCGCGGGACCCGTTTTCTCCAGCACGACCAGGCCTCGAGGAAGCCGACGATGATCAAGACGATTCTCGTACCGGGTTTGAACGCGGCCGCCACGTCCAAGGCATTGGAGATGGCACTGCAGATCGCAGGCCTATTCGATGGACATATCGAGCAGCTTCACGTCCATCCCGATGCCGTGGAGATGGCGCGATATACCGCGTCGCTCGACGTGGAGTCGGGAATGTTCGCGGGCGAGATTTGGCAGGCGCTGGAACGCGCCGATAAGGCACGCACGGCTCTGTCGCGTGAAGACTTTGCGAAATTCACGGCGAAGGAAAATCTCGCCGCCGGCCGTCCCGTCACGGCAGCGTGGCACGAGGTCGCCGGCAACGAGATCGAGCAGACCATCCATCAGGCCTATTACAACGATCTTGTGGTGTTCGGCCGACCCGCCGCGCCGGTCACCTTGTCGACATTGGGCGTCGGTGATGTGCTCATCGGATGCGGTCGGCCGCTACTTCTGGCGCCGTCCAGGCCCTGCCTCAATCCGATCACCACGATCGTCATCGCGTGGAAGAGCACCGCAGCGGCGGCGCGCGCGGTGACCGCCGCGATGCCACTCCTGATGAAAGCGCAAAAGCTGGTCATTCTCGGCGCCGCAGAGGGCAATGGCGACGCGCAATCCGTCCTCGATTCCACCGAGCGACTTGCGGCGCATCTGCGCTGGCATGGCCTCAAGCCGCAAGCCGGACATATCAAGATCGGCGACCGCGATCCTTGCGAAGCGATCATGCAAGCGGCGAGCGAGAAGCTTCATGCTGGCATGTTGGTAATGGGCGGCTACGGACATAGCCGGGCGCGCGAGCTTCTGCTCGGCGGCTTTACGCGCCACGTGCTGCGCGAAGCGCCGCTGCCGGTATTCCTCTGCCACTGAGCCAAAGCACGCTTAGAGAGCGAGTTCGACTTCGTCGCGATAGGCCGGCACGACGCACTGCCATTTCAATTGGTTCTTCACGCGTTGGCGCAGCGCATCCGCGGCGTCAGGTTCGCCGTGCGTAATGAAGGTTGTCTTTGGCGGCCGATCGAAGTGCCCAAGCCAGTTCATGATTTCGTCCGCATCGGCGTGAGCCGACAGCATGTCGAGCATCTTCACCTCGGCCCGCACCGCGATGTAGTCGCCGAAGATCTTGATTGTCTGCGCTCCTGCAATCATCGCCGCGCCGCGTGTACCGCCGGCCTGGAAGCCGGTGAACAGGATCGTATTGCGGTGATCCGGTGCGAACACTTTCAGGTGATGCAGCACGCGCCCGCCCGTCGCCATGCCGCTCGCCGATACGATGACCGACGGAACGCGGTTGTTGTCGATCGCCTTGGATTCCTCCATCGTCTGAGTCTGGCGGGCGATTGCGCAGACGGCTTTTGCTTCGAGCGGTGGAAGCCGGTGATCACGCGGATGCGCACGGAAGATGTCCGAGGCATCGATCGCCATGGGGCTGTCCAGGAAGATCGGCAGGTCGGGAATACGCTTGTCCATCTTGAGCCGATATAAGTGATACAACAGCAATTGCGCGCGACCGACCGCGAACGCCGGCACGACCACCGAGCCGCCGCGGCGCGCCGTCGACGTGATGATCGCGGCGAGCTCCTCCTGTGCGCTGGTCGCGGGATGCTTGCGGTTTCCGTACGTGGACTCCACGACGAGATAATCCGCCTGAGCGATCACATCGGGCTCGCGCATGATCGGATCGTTCGGCCGTCCGAGATCGCCGGAAAAGACGATGCTCTCGCCTGCGAACGTGAACTGCGCCATTGCAGCGCCCAGGATGTGTCCGGCATAGCGAAAGGACAGCGACAGTCCTTCACCGAAATCATGCGCGTGGTCGAAACCGAGGATCGACAGTTTCGACAGCGCGTGGCGTGCATCTTCTTCGGTGAACAGCGGCAAGGCCGGATGATGGCGGGAGTAGGCGTGCCGGTTCGCCTGTTCCGCCGCGCGTTCCTCGAGATGGCCGGCATCGGGCAGCAGAATGCCGCACAGATCACCAGTCGCGGACGTACAGAAGATCCTGCCCTTGAAGCCGTTCCGAACCAGCAGCGGCAGGTAACCGGAATGATCGAGATGGGCGTGGGTCAGCACCACGGCATCGATGCTGCGCACATCGATCGGAAGCGGTGCCCAGTTGCGCAGGCGAAGCTGCTTGAAGCCCTGAAACAGCCCGCAATCGACGAGGATCCGGCGGCGCCCCGTATCGAGCAGATATTTCGAGCCCGTGACGGTGCCGACGCCGCCGAGAAACGTGATGCGCATCAACTTGTGACCTCTGCGACGGCTGCGGCGAGAAGACCTGTCAGGTCAATGCCGTTGGTTTGATGCTTGACCGTATTGGTCGTGACGATGCGCGCCGGCCGGGCCGCAAGTAAACTCTCGTAGGCGGCGTCGGCGAATATGGCGTGAACGCCGACACAGACGGCCGGCTTCAGTCCCGCGCGCCGCAAATGTCCGAGCGTTTCGATCATGGTGCGGCCCGTGGAAATTATGTCGTCGACCAGTACCGGCGTGTGACTGCGCCACTTCTCGACATCTGGCGGCGCCACTTCGACATCATGATCACCTTTGCGCAGCTTGCAGAGCACGACGAAGGGTGCGCCAGCGTCCTTGGCAACCTGTCCTACCCATTGCGCGCTCTCGGAGTCCGGCCCGATGAGCACGGGATTGGCTACTTCCCGTCCGATCCATTTCGAAATCGCATCCGCTGCATGCACAACCCGCGCCGTTGCCGTGAAAATTTCGCCGAGCGAATGCAGACGGTGAAGATGTGGATCGACCGTGACCAGCCAGTCGATGTGCGCAGAAAGAGTTGCAGCGAAAATTCTCGACGAGACCGCCTCGCCATCCTGGAAACGCCGATCCTGTCGCATATATGCGAGATAAGGTGCTACCAATCCCACGCGGGCGGCGCCGAGATCGCGCGCGGTATCGGCGGCGAAGACAAGCGGAAGGAACTTCGCGTCGGCCCGATCCAGAGTGCAGACCAGTGCGACCGACCGGCCGCGCACATTCGCAGCCAACCGGAAATAAGTCTCGCCGTCCGGAAACGAACGCATCTCGGGTACGACAAGTTCGCCCGCGAGACCCCGCGCCAGCGCCACGGCCAGCTCTTCATTTCCCGGCAGCGGAACGATGATCGGGCAATTCATGCGCGCGCCAGTCCGATGATGTCGGGATTCGAAGCGACATAGGTCAATGCATAGTCAAGTTCGCCCGGACTCTCGGCATGCACGGTGTAGGCGGGTTCGCCGCGACTGACAGGCGCACCAAGGCGCAAATGCAATTCCACACCGGCCGCCTTGTCGTCCGGAGCGCCTGCGAGCTTGGCAACTCGCGAAAGTTTGCGACTATCGATGCGCTCGACCAGCCCACTGGTTCGAGCCGTCACGACACGCTGATAGGACGCGACCGGAGGCGTTCGCATACCGCCCTGCGCCTCGCAGATCTTCTGGAACTTGGCCCATGCCTTGCCGCTCGCCAGACACTCGGCGGCGAGCTTCACGCCTCCACCGTCCGGTGTAGCGCCGCCCAGTTCCAACAGCGCCCCCGCAAGCGTGAGCGCATGCGCGCGAAGGTCGGCCGGCGCCATCGCGTGTCCCTGCAACACGGCCAGAACGTCGCGCGCTTCCAGTGCCGGACCGATGCCGCGCCCCACCGGTTGCGTTCCGTCGGTGATGATCGCCTTCGAGACAAGACCGAACGACCGTCCGACTTCGACCAGGCTGTCCGACAGCAATTGCGCCGCTTCGTAGCTGCGCACCTTCGCCGTTGGACCCACGGGCAGATCGAGAACCAGATGCGTCGCGCCTGCAGCCAGTTTCTTCGACAGGATCGAAGCCACGAGTTGGCCTTCACCATCGAGATCGAGCACCCGCTCCACACGGATCATGATGTCGTCGGTTGGACTGAGCCCCATCGCGCCGCCCCAGGCGATGCAACCGCCTTCCTTCTCGACGACCCTGCGCATTGTCGCCAGATCGAGATCAACCGGCGCCATCGTCTCCATCGTGGCGGCCGTGCCGGCCGGCGAGGTGATCGCGCGGGACGATGTCTTGGGAATGGTCAGGCCGCAGGCGGCGGCGATCGCCACGACAATAGGCGTGGTGCGGTTGCCTGGAAGTCCGCCAATGGAGTGCTTGTCGACGATCGGCTTGCCGTTCCACACGATCCGCTCGCCGGCATCGATCATGGCGCGTGTCAGGTCGCGTATCTCGTCATAGTCGAGCGCACGCGCCGCGCAGGCCGTAATGAACGCGGAAAGGTGAATCGACGAATAGCGGCCGGCGCCGACATCATCGATGATATCGCGCAACGCCGTCGCGTCGAGCCGGTTGCCGCGAACCTTGCCACGGATCCGGCCGAGAGATTCAAGCGGCGGCGCGTGACTGACGGCCACTTGTCCGTTTTCGCCGAGTTGGAGCTCTTTCCACGCCCACTCGGAAAGACCTGCCTGGTCCGGACCGACCAGGTCGGACGTTACATGATAGAGCGTTGCGATGATCGATTTTCTGCCGTGCGAGACCACGAGGCTGGAGCGCGCCGCAAAACCTTCGGCGCGGCAAACATGGAAATCCTTGTGCATGAAGATGTGCGCTTCGTTCGGCGTCTCGATGCCGAGGCGCAGCGCAGTCACGACATGTCCGGTCGACATGGGATATTGGTCTCGCACTGGACGGGAGCGGCAACGAATCCTACGCCGAGTCCGCGGCATTCCGAAATCGCGTGTGCCAAGCTAACCCCGGCAGCGCTGCTGTGTTTTGATCTGCCGCAAGATTGGCTACCCGGCGGCGTGACATCCTTTATATTGCTATCATGAATGCTCAGGAGAATTCACGGTCATGAGCGCAGCGGACATCGCGAAGCGCCACGTCGAACTGGCGCTCGCCGAAGCCAAGGCGGCAG
>JANYBR010000234.1 GCA_025360685.1 Pseudomonadota bacterium | reverse complement strand
TAAACGCTGCCTTCATAGACGAACTGGGGCAGCGTTGCAATGATTTTATCTCGCTCGGCGACTGATGCCGTGTAGAAGTGCGCGCCGGTCTGCGTGTTGTAGAAGCGGTGGATCGGGATGGTGCCTGACGCCGGTGTGCCGGCAACGAAGAACGCGACACCCTCGTAAACGAACTGCGGCCATGTCGCTAGCACGTGGTCCCGTTCGCTGTTCGAAGCGGTGTAGAAATGAGCTCCTGTCTGAGTGTTGTAGAAACGATAGACCGGCGCGAGCGCTCCCGACGCATCGAACGTGTATTCCCACACCCCCGAATCCGTGGCCGCCGTGATCGTGAGCCGATCGGCGGATGTAGCCAACCGATCCACTCGGAGGTCGTTGACTGCGAGCGCGTCTGAGCCCGGTATGCGCGACCATGAGCCATTCGCTTCCGATAGGCGTGAGTTGAAAATGCCTTGATCCGTTCCCGCGAAAAGCACCGGCGGCGTTTGCGCCCAATCGGCAGCAAGCGTGTTTACCGAATTAGCGCCAGTGAGGCCATCGCTGATGGAAGTCCACGTTTGCCCTGCGTCCACCGAGACCAAAATCTTGTGAGACGAGCCGAACGCCGCGACGATCTGCTGCGAGTTGTTCGGATTCACCAGAATGGCGCTGACTCGATTGCCCTGAATTGCGGGCAGCGGCAATGGATTCCAGTGGCCTCCGGCGTCCGTCGAACGTAAGATCCTCTGCGGCGAGACGTCCACGCCGGTACCCGCATAGACGATATTCGGATCCGACGGATCGCCGGCGAGGGAGTCGATGCTGGGAAGCTGCAATAGCGAGGCTTGATCCTGCCAGCTGCTGCCGCCATCGTGGCTATGGGCGAAGGCCCCTGGCAGAAAACCAATGGTGATCAGAGGCACGAGCTCACCAATTGCGTAAACGTTGGCATCGGAATCCGGCGCAAAGACGAACGAGTCAACCACGCCGCGGAAGTTGGCGCCCATCGGGACAAGCGCTTGCCAGGTCACACCGGCATCATTTGAGAAGACGAACCCAAGTTGGCCCGGGGAGCCCTTGGCGCCCGCCAATACGTAGCCCGAGTTGCGTGCGCTTGCACCAAAAGGACCAAGTTCCTGTGAACCGGCACGCACTTTCAGCCAAAGATTGGAATCGCTGCCCCGCCGGAATGCCGTATCCAAGTTGATTGAATTTCCAGTCCGGACTAACCCGAACAGAGTGAAGTGATTGGCTGCGACTGCGCCAACCTTGCGCGTTTGTCCGCCTGGCAAGCCTTGATTCAAAGCGAGCCACGTTGCACCTTGATCATCGCTTCTTAGAAAACCATAGTTGGACGCGGTCGCGTAGAGGGTTCCCGTCGCAGTCATCGAAATTGAGAGCGACGGAGCGCCATGTACGAGCGTGACCAGTTGCCAATTCGCGCCCCCATCGTCGGATCGCACGACGTGTACTCCCGAGCGAGCGTAAATGGTAGAGGAGTGGCCGGAACCGAAGACGATTTGCGCACTATTTCCGTTGTCGGCAAATGTGACCCCGGTCGATGCCCAGGTCGACCCTCCATTGTTGGTTGTATAGAGCCCTTGAGTGTTTGAGCCACTCGCGCCTGATCGGCCCGTCAGTAACAAGTGCTGCGACATCGTCGGATCGACCGCAATCGAAAGGCCCGTGATATCCGAAGGAAGACCGGTGTTGATCGATTGCCACGTCGCGCCGCTATCGGAGGACCGGAAGACGCCGCCGATCCCGGCGCCGTACACCGTATCCGGCGCTGCGCGATCGAGCGCGAAGTCGAAGACGAACGAGCCGGAAGGACCGATCGAGGTCCAGCTATGGCCCGCATCTGCGCTATAGCTAATCGCTCTCGCGTCGGTGAGTGCGTACATACGGTTGGCGTCCGTCGCCGATACTTCGAATCGTGAGGCGCGGACAAGCGCCCCGATGAGGCCAAACTGAGCGAAGGAGTTTCCGACCGGCGTCCAGGTCGCGCCGTCATCGTCACTCCGATACG
>JANYBR010000211.1 GCA_025360685.1 Pseudomonadota bacterium | reverse complement strand
TGATTTTTGAGCGCGAACATTCCAAACCGGATGAGCGAGTCCGC
Source organism: Pseudomonadota bacterium (assembly GCA_025360685.1). Lineage (GTDB taxonomy): Bacteria > Pseudomonadota > Alphaproteobacteria > Micropepsales > Micropepsaceae > Rhizomicrobium. The sequence goes on along the minus strand of JANYBR010000211.1, from coordinate 6,357 downwards.
GCTGCAAGCTGCGGAGGACGCACCCAACGCGACCTCGTCGTGCGGCGCCATCGGCTTGCGGTCCGGTCCGTAGTGCGTCGCGACGCCCGGCGACTCGTCCATCGAACATTCACGCATGCCGAGCGGCGCGAAGATGTGATGTAACAGGTAGTCCGGGTAACTTTCGCCCGAAACATGCACCACGACTCGGTCGAGGACGCCATAGCCGAGATTGGAATAGTCGAAGTGTTCGCCGGGCTTCCACATCAGCACGCCATATTTCGCAATCATGTCTTCGCCCGACCTGTCGCAATCCGGTTCGTCGGCGAAGCAGATCGAGTCGTAGGTTGTGAGGCCGCCGGTATGCGTCGCGATCCGCCGGACGGTCGCTTCGGACGCATCCCATTTTGAGCTTCGAAGTTGGGCATTCCCGAGATAATCGTTGACGGGACGATCTATATCGAGCCGTCCCTGATCGGCGAGGATCATGATTGAGGTAGCCGTCAGAATCTTGGTGACCGATGCCAAGCCATATCGCGTATGCGGTGTCGCCCAAATTTTGTGCTCGACATCGGCATAGCCAAACGCGTCCTCCCATACGATGTGCCCATGCTGAGAGACAGCCACTGCGACTGAAGGCAGATGGGATTTGGTCATCGCATCGAGAATATATGCGCGAACCGTTGTGAAATCCGGCTTTCGAGCAGGTCGTGCAGCACTTGCTGCCGAGTGCAAAACACCTGGCATGTTCGAGATCAGACAGAGTCCTAGCGTCAGTACGCGCAATTTCGAATGGAGCATCGGAGATCTCTGTGTTTGCCGTTCAGAGTCTCATCGAAGGCATGCACGTCTTCAAGCTCTGGCCGAGCGCACTTACGCTGTAAGAGTCGCGGAATTCGACTAGCGTCTAGGTGCGCGTGAATCGCAGAGCAGTGCCGCGGTGATCAGGGATCACCCGTGCGTCGCTAATATTAGTCGAACAAGCTCGACACGCTTTCTTCGTGGTTGATGCGGCGCATGGCTTCGCCGATCAGCGGCGCGATGGAGATGCGCCGGATGTTCGGGCACTTGCGCTGTTCTTCGCTCGCGGCGATCGAATCCGTCACCACCATCGACTTGAGCTTGGAGCCGGCGATGCGCGCCACCGCGCCGCCCGAAAGCACGCCATGGGTGGCATAGGCGCAGACATCCTTGGCGCCGTTCCTCACCAACGCCTCGGCCGCATTGCAGATCGTGCCGCCGGAATCGACCATGTCGTCGATCAGGATGCAGGAGCGGCCCTTCACATCTCCGATGATGTTCATGACTTCGGATTCGCCGGCGCGTTCACGGCGCTTGTCGACGATGGCCAGATCCGCGCCAAGGCGTTTGGCCAGGGCGCGCGCCCGCACCACGCCGCCGACATCGGGCGATACCACCATCAGGTGATCGCCCGCCCCCAGATAGTCCTGGATGTCGCGCACGATCACCGGCATGGCGTAGAGATTGTCGGTGGGGATATCGAAGAAGCCCTGTATCTGCCCGGCGTGCAGATCGACGGTCAGGACGCGATTGGCGCCGGCCTCGGTGATCAGGTTGGCCACGAGCTTGGCGGAGATCGGGGTGCGCGGGCCGACCTTGCGGTCCTGCCGCGCGTAGCCGAAATAGGGAATGACCGCCGTGATGCGCCGCGCGCTGGCCCGTCTCAACGCATCGATGACGATGAGCAGCTCCATCAGATTGTCATTGGCCGGAAAGCTCGTGGATTGGATGACGAACATGTCCTCGCCACGGACATTTTCCTGAATCTCGACGAACACTTCCATGTCGGCGAAACGGCGGACCACGGCCTTGGTGAAGGGCAGTTTGAGGTACTGGCCGATGGCCTCGGCGAGCGCGCGGTTGGAATTGCCCGCAAGCAGCTTCATGCCCCGGGAACCATTGTCATCGGCCATAAAAGCCCGCCCCGCAATGTGATGGTTTGGTGACGGGCTTGTAGCAAGCGACATCAAAAATGTCATCCCGGACGCGAAGCGATCCGGGACCCATTGCGAATATGTCTCGATGGCGTCCGGCCCTGCGCATCCCTGCAGCGCTGCTTGGCCGGGATGACGGGTTTCAGGTGAGCACAATCGCAGAAATTTCGCGTCCATAGTCCGCCTCGCCACGATGGGTGGCGCGCCGGAAGCTGAAGAAATCGGCCTCGCGCGCATAGGTGCAGGCGGACAGGCGCGACACCATGGCCAACCCGGCGGAACAGAGCCTGAGCGCGACATAGGATTCCAGATCGAACTGATAATGCTCGGGTCGGCGGCCGGCGCTGAAGAATTGGGTATTCTGCGCGGTCTCGCCGACGAACCTGGCGCGGAACTCCTCCCCGACTTCGTAGTTCGCTTGGCTGATGCACGGTCCGATGGCCGCGGCGATTCGCTCGCGCCGCGCACCCAGAGCCTGCATCGCCGTGATCGCCGAATCGGTCACTCCGGCAAGAGCGCCTTTCCAGCCGGCGTGAGCCGCTCCGATCACGCCGGCCTCGACATCCGCCAAGAGCACCGGCGCGCAATCGGCGCTGAGAATGCCAAGCGCGATTCCCCTGGTCTTCGTTACCATGGCGTCGGCCAGAGGCGGTGTCTGCCACGGTGCCTCCACCGTGACCGCGGTCGCGCTATGGACCTGATAAAGAGTGTTCAACGCGCCGGCGCCCAGCGCGGTGCGTACGCGCCGGCGATTTTCCGCCACATGCGCCGAAGCGTCCGCCGATCCCGGTCCGCAATTCAGCGACGCGTACATTCCCGTCGAAACCCCGCCGGTTCGTCCGAAAAAGCCGTGCGCGATGCGGGAGCTGTTTGAGAGATCTGGATCCGTTAAAATCAACATGAGTCTGAATAAGCGCCTTCAGTTCATCAACCCACAAGGGTGCTGCGACAAATTCGAATGACCGGAAACGTCACCGGCTCACGCCAATCTCCCGCAGCACGACCTCGGCAGTCATCAGGTCCAGATGACCGCCGCCGGCGTTCTTGAACAGCGTAATGTCCGTCGGAGAAATCCGTCCTGCGATTCTGCCGGCAACGAGATCGTGCAGATCGCCGAGTACATCCGCCTCGCGAATGGCTCCGCTGGCGATCGGTTGCAGGATGTCGCCCACGCCGTGGAACGCCGACTCGCGCCGGTCGACAAAGATACGCGCCCGTCGCGCCGCCTCGTCGTCCGCTTCGCGTGTCTCGGGCGTGTAGCCGCCGACCAGATCGAGATGCGTACCCGGCTGCAAATTCGCTCCTTTGACTAGCGGCGTGTGGGCGCGGGTACATGTCGAGACGATGTCCGCCATGCGCGTGGCCATGTCGAGATCATCCGTCTGCTCTGCCGCGATCCCTTCGCCTACCAGAAGCGAGACAACGTCGGCCGCCCGTTTGGCGCTTCGGTTCCAGATCAATACGCGTTGCAGCGATGGTCTTACCGCCAGATGCGCGCGCACCAGCCTGGGACACATTTCGCCGGCTCCGACGACCAGCAATGTCATCGGACGCGGCACGGCCAGCAGCTTCGCGCCCAGGGCAGAGTCTGCGGCGGTCCGCCAATAGGTGATCTCGGTGCCATCCAGGACCGCCAGCGGCCGTCCGTTCGAGCCGTCAAACACGACACAGACCGCCTGTACCGCCGGCAAATTTGCCTTCGCCGGATTGTCCGGAAAGCTCGTGATCAGCTTGCTGGCCATGAACCTGCCGCGATCGACGGCATGGCGAACAAAATACTGCCTATTCTCGCTGCCCAGGAAGCCATCCTGAATTTCAATTTTCGCCCGGCGATGCGCCTCCTCCAGTGCCGCAACGAGAAGCGGAAAGCTGAGCACCCGTCTGATCTCCGCCGCGTCCACAAAGCGCATGAACGTCCTCTTCGGTCGGGCGTTGGCTCTTCAAGCGCCCAACCTATCACGGGGCAACGACGTGCCGTCAAAACCCCGGCGGCGTGGGCGCGGACTTAGGAACGATGGCCAGCGCTTTGAACAGCGTACCCATCTCGTCGGCTTTCGTCAGCCTGTCCAGTTCGAGTGTCAGGTTCTGCAGATGATTGCGGCTCAACCGCTCGGCGCGTTCGACGATGCCAAGCGACACGAGAAATTCACCCTGTTCGACCGGGCCGAACGCCGTGGCGCCGCCGCGCACCGCCGCAGCGCGCAGCGCGTGGAAATCGACATGCGCCGACAGATCGCTCGCGCCCGGATTGGTCAGCACATCGGCGAACCGGTGACTCGCCACCGCCTGCAAGGTTTCCCCGAAGCCGGGTAAGCCGTAGCCATAGTCGACGATGATCGCACCGCCGCCATGGCGCGTGATTACGTGGCCGATGTCTTCGCATAGCGCTTCGCCGGCCGAGGCCGTTTCATACACGCCTCCCACTGGCGCGCCGTCGCGGCTGGCGGGCACAAGCGCGGCGGGCAGCGCCGTAGGTGCAAGCACGAAAGTCAGCGCGCCGCTCTGATCGATGCTCACCATGCGCTCGCACCAGCCGCGTTCGGTCTTCACATATTGGCGGATCGGCAGCGCATCGAAGAACTCGTTGGCGACCAGAAACAGCGGACGATCAGCGAGCGACGAATCGAAACTCTCCGCCCAGCGCAGCGGCACGCCAACATCACGCAACGTTTCCGCCTGTGCTCTGCGCAGCGCAGAACTGGTTTCCACCAGCACGACGTCCAGCGACTCTCGGAACTGCGGCATCAGCGTCAGCGCCCGCAAGGCATCGGCCATCAACGTGCCGCGGCCCGGTCCCAGCTCGACCAGGAGCGGCTGCCTGGGCTTTCCCTGGTCATGCCAAACCTGCGCCAGCCACAGGCCGAGCAGCTCGCCGAACATCTGGCTGATCTCCGGCGCCGTTATGAAATCGCCGCCTGAGCCAATCGGATCGTGTGTCGCATAGTAGCCGCACTCACGGTCGTGCAAGGCCAACGTCATGAATTCGGCGATGGAGATCGGGCCTTGCGCGCCGATCAGCGCCGCAATGCGCCGGCCGAGCGGGTTCATGCGCGAGCGGGCTTTTTCAGCGACACAAAGAGGAAATACGCGGCCGCCAGCCACAGCGGAATCGAAAGCGCCATGCCCATGCTGAACCAGCCGAGGAACGGTCCGTCGGGCTCGCGGAAGAACTCGATGAAAAAACGGAACACGCCGTAGCCTGCGAAAAAGATTCCCGTCTGCAGTCCGGGCTTCTCATGCAGGCGGAACACACGCAATCCGATTTGCAGGATCGCGAACAGCACCAGGCCTTCGAGCGCGGCTTCGTACAACTGACTGGGATGCCGCGGCTTCATATCAGCCGGACAGACGCCGCCGAACTGCTCCAGGATGTGCCGCGTGCAGAACACCATGGCCCAAGGCACGTCGGTCACCTTGCCCCACAATTCGCCGTTCACGAAGTTTGCGAGGCGTCCGAAGAACAATCCGATCGGCGCCACGACGGCCAGCATGTCGGCGACCGGCAGCAGCTCGAGCTTGTGGCGGCGGCAGAACAGCACGAGCCCAATCGCCACTCCGGCAAGGCCGCCGTGGAACGACATGCCGCCCTGCCAGATCGTCACGATGCGCGACGGATCCGCGATGAAGCCGTAGGGCAATCCCGGGCTGCCATGGCCTCCGGCGCAGAACGCGGATTCGGGCGAAACACTGCACAAGGCTATGCCGTAAAACAGGATCCAGCCGATCCGGCCTCCGAGAATCACGCCGAACGTGGCCCACACGACCAGATCGCCGACCTGGTCGGCGGTGATCGGCGATTTGTTGTTGAAGGGCGCGTTTTTCCACAAACCGCGGTCGCGGGTCATGCGCGCCGCCGCCCACCAGCCGAACAACAGGCCCGCGATATAGGCCAGCGCGTACCAGCGGATCGCAAGCGGCCCCCAGATATGCAGGGCGACGCGGTCGATGTCGGGAAAAGGCAGGGAGGCGAGCACCATCGGCACAAAACGCAACGCTTCGCCCTTGCGTGTCAAGTTGCGTCCTTGCCGGGCGGCGCCCGGCTCGCCATATACAGACTAGGCAGGAGAGCCCCATGGCACAGACCGACAATCCGTTCCTCGACGGCATGGCCCGGATCTTTACCGATGCCGCCGGCGCCGCCAAAAGTGTGCGTGACGAAATCGACACATTCGTGAAGCAGCGGCTGGAACGGCTGGTAGCGGACATGGATTTCGTGCCGCGCGAGGAATTCGAGGCGGTCAAGGCCATGGCTGCCAAGGCGCGGACGGAGAATGAACGACTCGAAGCGCGTATCGCCGCGCTGGAAGCGAAAGTCGCGCCGCCGGCGTAGCGCGTTTCTGTCCACCACTTCCTGTTGTCATGGCCCGCCGGAGTGCGGGCCACCCAGTTGACACCCTGCTATCAACCGCATGGTGTGGTCGCG
>JANYBR010000210.1 GCA_025360685.1 Pseudomonadota bacterium | reverse complement strand
TGTCTACAACCCGCCGTCGCCGACGCTGGTCGTGGTGGACGGGCACACTGTCGCCGTCGCCAACACGCGGCTGAATACCGTCGACCGCTATCCGCTCTCCGAAACTCCACTGGGCCTCGTCGTCGGAAACGACATCGATCTCAGGCACGACCGTTCGCTTCTCAGCGTCCAGCATGAACAGGGATCGATCGTCCTGGGCGTGCGCACCAACAGCAGCATGTCCCGCGCCAACATCTCTCTGGTATTCTCCGAACCGCAATACGAACTGCGGCAATGGTCGGTGATCGACAATCAGGGCCTGACGACGACAGTGGCGCTGCGCGATGTGGTGGCCGGCGTCATCTTGTCTCCATCGCTGTTCCACCTGCCCGACAAGAACCCGTTTGCGCGCCATCCCCAGGAGTGAGCCGCGATGAGCCGCGCCCCCATCGTCGGAGTGCCTTGCGACCGCCGCATGATGGGCAAGCATCCCTATCATCTGGCCGGCGAGAAATATGTGACTGCGGTGCGCGACGGTTCGGGCGCGTTTCCGCTGCTTATCCCGGTGCTCGATCCGCCGCTTCCGGTCGCTGAACTACTGCACAGCATCGACGGTCTGCTCTTCACCGGATCGCCCTCGAACGTCGCGCCCAAGCACTATGGCGGGCCGGCGCCGCGCGAGGGCGTGCTGCAGGACGAGCATCGCGATGCGACCGCGTTGCCGCTGCTCAAGGCCGCGATCGAGTCCGGCAAGCCCGTGCTGTGCATCTGCCGCGGCTTCCAAGAGCTCAACGTCGCGCTCGGCGGCACCTTGCACCAGCACCTTCAGGAAGTGCCGGGCCGCGCCGATCACCGCTCCAACGACAGTGATCCGCTCGATGTGCAGTACGGCCGGGTGCATCCGGTTCAGGTGCAAGACGGTGGAGTGCTCTCGCGCATCGCAAAAGAGAAGAGGTTTTCGGTCAATTCGCTGCACTCGCAGGGGATCGACCGTCTCGCGTCCGCGTTGCGCGTGGAGGCTGTGGCGCCTGATGGCCAGATCGAAGCCGTGTCGATGCCGGGCGCAAAAGGATTTTTGTTCGCCGTGCAATGGCACCCTGAATGGGCCTGGTCCGAGAATCCCGTATCGCGCGAGATTTTTGCCGCCTTCGGCAGCGCCCTTCGAGCTCAAGCCGCCAAGTAAAAATTGATGTCGGCGCGACTTCCGATACAGATGTTGACAGTTTGTAAGTGGCTGCTTACGGTAAGCTATGACTTACGGAAACGCCCTGCACGCGCTTGCCGATCCGACCCGGCGGCTCGTCATGGAATCGCTGCGGTCGGGACCGCGCGCGGTGGGCGATATCGCGCGCGGCATGCCCGTGAGTCGGCCGGCCGTGTCACAGCATCTCAAAGTGTTGAAGGAGGCGGGCCTGGTGACGGATCGCGCCGAAGGAACACGTCGTGTCTACTACATCGATCCGAACGGGCTGGCGGCCCTGCGCGCCTGGCTCGATCAATTCTGGGACAAGGCACTCGGCGCATTTCAGGCCGAGACCGAAAAATCGTTCGAGAAGGAAAAACCCGAGTGACCAAGACCATCTCTATCGCTCCCGTGCGCAAATCGCTCGTCGTCAACGCCTCACAGGCGCACGCCTTCGATGTCTTCACTAACCGGCTCGACAGCTGGTGGCCGAACTCGCACAGCATCGGCGCGCTTCCGGTGAAGAAATCCTTGATCGAACCGCGCAATGGCGGCCGCTGGTACACCACCCACGAAGACGGCAGCGAGACTGTCGTCGGCCACATGCAGGTTTGGGACCCGCCGCATCGCATCGTGTTCAGCTGGGAAGTGGGCGCCAACTGGAAGCGTGACCCATCTGTTGCGTCCGAAGTTGAAATCAAGTTCGTCGCACAAGACGCGCGCACCACGCGGGTCGAACTCGAACATCGCAATTTCGAAGCGCTGGGCGAAGAGAACGGAGCCAAGATGCGCGGCAGCGTCGACGGTGGCTGGCCGGCCCTGCTGGAACTGTTCAAGAAACGGGCGGAAGGTTGAATCCGGGGGAGGAGAAAGTCATGTCGCGCATCGTTCATTTTGAAATTCATGCCACCAATCCGGATAAGCTTTCGGCATTCTATGCAAAGGTATTCGACTGGAAGGTCGCACATTTGCCTCAGCTGAATTATTGGCTGTTCGAGACCGGAAGCGGCGATGGCATAAATGGGGGCATGATGAGCCGCACGGGGTCTGCCGCGCCCGAGGGCGCCCCGGTCAACGCCTTCGTCTGCTCGGTCGGTGTGACATCGCTCGATCAATCGCTGAAGCGTGCGCTCGAAGCGGGAGCGACGATTGCTCTGCCGAAAATGGCGATCCCTGGCGTCGGCCACCAAGTCTATATCAAGGACCCCGACGGCAACATCGTCGGCATTCATCAGCCCGATCGCAAGGCGGTTTGAGTCCTCTAAGGAGCAGTGCATGCAGCGCATCATTCATGCCGCGGCCGGTCTTGTGATCGCGACGGTCTTGTCCTGTCCGGTACATGCCGCCGTGTCGGACGTGGCGGCGAACGGATTTTCCGTGATCGAAAAAGTTCACATCTCCGCGTCGCCGGACAAGGTCTATGACGCGTTCGTGTCTCCGGCGCAGTGGTGGAGTTCCGCTCACACTTTCTCGCACAGCGCCGCCAACCTCACGCTCGATACCAAAGCCGGCGGCTGTTGGTGCGAGGCATTGCCGAACGGCGGTTCGGTTCTCCACATGTCCGTCGTGTTCGCCGCGCCGGGCAAGGCTTTGGTCATGCGCGGTGCGCTCGGTCCATTGCAAGGACTTGGCGTCGAGGGCGCCATGACCATTTCGCTGAAGCCCGCCGCGGACGGTACGGAGCTATCGCTTACCTACAATGTCGGCGGGTATCTCAAGGATGGACTTCAGTCATGGGCGGGCCCGGTCGACAATGTGCTCGGCGAACAGATGGGTCGCCTGAAATCGCTGATCGAAACAGGATCTCCCGAGGCCAAACCCTGAGCGCGTTCGCACTTTGTAAATTCCATCCCGACAAATTCATGTGAGGAGCATCATCGTGACCATCAAGCTGTACGTTTTTCCGCTCAGCCCGCGCGCCTTCAAGGTGCTGTTTGCCGCCAACCAACTCGGCATCGACTACGAGATGGTGCTGGTCGACTTCGGCAAGCAGGCGCAAAAGACCCCCGGCTTCACAGCACTCAATCCCAATCAGCGCATGCCGGTCCTTGAGGACGACGGCTACGTGCTTTGGGAGTCGAATGCCATCGTGCAGTACCTGGCGGCGCTCAAGCCGCAGTCCGGCCTGCTGCCGGCGGATCTGAAGGCGCGCATGACCGCCGTGAAGTGGCAATTCTGGGAGACGGCGCATTGGGATCCGGCTTGCGCCATCTTCATGTTTGAAAGAGTGGTCAAGCCGCTGTTCGGCCGCGGCGAGGCATCGGCTTCCGAAATCGCGCGCGGCGAGGAATTGATGGGCCGTCTCGGACCGGTTCTCGATGGCGCCTTGCAGAAGACGCGTTACGTCGCGGGCGACTCGCTCACCGTTGCCGACGTCTCGCTGGGCGCCTCGCTCGTCAGTGCGGATCAGGCGAAGATGCCGCTCGAAGCCTATCGGGGAATTCAGCGCTGGCGCACCGAACTTGCCGCGCTGCCGGGTTGGACCAAGGCGGTGGCGCTGATGCGGCCACCCGGCTAGAGCCCGTCGGAAACTTATCCAACACCGCGGAATCAGCGCGTATACTGTGCGCCGAGCGGACCTGCACGCATTTGCGCGTCGGCGCCGCGCGTCTTTGGCGGTGCAAAGTGGAAAAGCGATGGTTGCGCGAGAATTTGCCGAACAATTATATTGCTGAAGCGGCCAATCGTGCGCGACTTTTCTTCCATTCCGGAGTGCGCGCACCATGACGGCACGCGGCAGCAACCAGACAAAGCACTGGCAAGCGCTCGACGCCGCCCATCACGTCCACCCCTTTTCCGATACCGCCGCGCTGAACAAGGAAGGCGTGCGGATCATCACCAGAGGCAAGGGGGTCTATCTCTGGGACTCCGAAGGCAAGAAGATCATCGACGGCATGGCCGGTCTGTGGTGCGTTCAGCTCGGCTACGGCAACGAGGAACTCGCCGAAGCGGGCTACGAGGCCCTCAAGACGCTTCCCTACTACAATCACTTCTTCAAGACTTCGAACCCTTGGACGATCGAGCTGGCGGCCAAGCTCGCAACACTGCTGCCGGCCGGGCATGAGCGTGTGCTCTTTGCCAATTCGGGCTCTGAAGCCACCGACACCGCGCTGAAGCTCATCCGTTATTTCTGGAATCGCCAGGGCAGGCTGGACAAGAAGATCCACCTGTCGCGCGACTATGCGTATCACGGCGTGACCTTCGCGGCCGCCTCGCTGTCCGGCCTCACGCCCATGCATCCGCAATGGGACTTGCCGCTTGCCGGCTTTGAAAAAGTTCCGGCTCCGTACTGGTATGGCGCGAAGCAGGCTGGCTACGGCGATATCGGTCCGGACGAGTTTGGTCTGTTGATCGCCAAAAAACTCGAGGAGAAGATCCTGGAGCTCGGCGCCGACAAGGTTGCATCGTTTTCGGCCGAGCCCGTGCAGGGTGCTGGCGGAGTGATCTTTCCCCCCGCCACCTACTGGCACGAGGTGCAACGTATCTGCGCCAAATACGACGTGCTGCTGCATCTGGACGAGGTGATCACCGGCTTCGGGCGCACCGGCGAATGGTTCGGCGCGCTGACCTATCGCATCGCGCCCGACATCATCACGATGGCAAAGGGGCTTTCGTCAGGTTACCAGCCGATCTCTGCGATCTCGCTTGGCACGCGCGTTGCGACCACAATCCTCAATTCCAACGAGGAAATGGTGCATGGCTTCACCTATTCCGGTCATCCGGTGGCCAGTGCCGTGGCGCTGAAGAATCTCGAAGTGATCGAGCGCGACGGGCTCGTGCCGCGCGTCAAGAACGAGATCGGGCCATATCTGCAGCGCCGTTTGCGCGAGACTTTCTCTGATCACCCTATCGTCGGAGAAGTTCGCGGCGTTGGCTTGCTGGCCGCCATCGAACTGGTGCGCGACAAGCGCGAGCGCCGCTTTTTCCCCGATCCGGGAGCGGTCGGAACTCATTGCCGCAACTATTGCTTCAACGACGGACTGATCTGCCGCGCGATCCGCGACACAATGGTTCTGGCGCCGCCTCTGGTGGTCAGCGAATCCGAGGTTGAGGAGATCATTGTCAAACTGAAAGCGGCGATCGATCAGACTGCGAAAGATTGCGCCAAGCTCTAATGTCAGTGGAACCGAGATTCACAAAAACGTGTGAGTGCGGCAGCGGGGCGAATCGGCGAATTCGGCGGGCCAAAGACGCGGAATTTCCGCACTTGTCGAGGACGTTCTCCCAGTTGCTGATTTGCACCTGTCATTAAAAATAATCAAAGAACCCAGATGTTTGAGAAAATAGTTGCAATGTGTTGCATTCGTGCATAGCTTTGATTTCGAAGGATGGACCATTTCCCGGCAAGCACTGCCCCCCCGCTCGCAAGCTGGGAAACATCCTTCGCGGTGCCGGTCATCCCCTCCCGGCACTAGCGCGTAAAAGCGCACAAGGCGCCCGGTCGGCCCCCCGGCCGGGCGTCGTTTTTTTAGGCCTTGGTCACCCGCCGCAAGGTCAGATTGATTCGCCCTCCGCCATGGACCAGGTCGGAACTCGCCGCGATCACGCGGGCGATGCCGTGAAACATGAGCCGCGACGGACCGCCGAACGTCAGGACATCGCCGGAAGACAGCTTCACGGTCTGGGTCGGTCCTTTGCGTGTCACTCCGCCGAAGCGAAACACGGCGTCATCGCCGAGCGAAACCGACACCACGGGTGCCCCCAATTCATCTTCATCGCGGTCCTGGTGCGCACCCATCTTCGCGCCGGCCCGGTAGAGATTGACGAGACAACATTCCGGGGGCTGCGGGAAAGGAGCGACGCTTCGCCAAGGCTCAATCAACATGTCGGGAATTGCAGGCCAGGGTTCACCGGTGACCGGGTGTTGCGGCGCGTATCGATAGCCGCCTGGTTCGGCCAACCAGCCAAGCGGACCGAAATTCGTTTCCTCGACCGAGAACGGATTTGCCGTTTTCGGCATCAACGGACGATAGAAGGGCGCCGACTGTGCCAGCCGCATGACGGTCTCGACGATTTCCTGCTGCACGGGCCGCGCAAAATATTCGCGCCACAGCGTGACGCCGGCCGCAAGCTGCAACGGCCTCACCATTGCCATTTGCTGGCGACGGGCTTTTCGAAGATGCCTTTAAAGGTGCCAGCATGTCCGTGGGCTTCGAGCCAGGTCTTGAGCCGCGCGGGATCGTAGGTGTCGCGTGCCCAGTCCGCGAGCGGCCGACCGGCGGCATCGTCTCTCGCAAAAGCGAGGAACGGCCGCAGCCAGCGCTGATGCGTCTTGGGAAAGTGCAGATAGGGAAAGCGCCCAAACTGCGCGTCGGCCTCGTTCATCGCCGTCCAGCCGCCACGATGGATGAGATAGAGGGCGGCCGCGAAGCTGGTGCGATCCTGACCGCCCGAACACTTGATCAGGAATGGCCGCGGCGCGCGATCGAAGGCATCAAACAGGCTTGCGAGCATCTGGCGCCAGGGCAGGTGCCGAGAATCCAGCATGACGTCGATGTGCACGACATCGGATCTCTCGCAAATTCGTTTTTCGTAGCGCCACCAGCCGAAATTTGGATTTGCACCGCGCAGATTGATCAGGCTCTTGATGCCGTGACGCGTCAGGAACGGGCCGAGCCAACCGGCATAAGCCTGTGCCGAGCGGGCTGCTTCGCCCGGTACGATCCAGTGAAAATTGTACAGAACGTCGCCGGGTCCGCGCATGGCGTCTGTGTACCGGCGCGCGCTATCATCTGCAATCTGGCCTGAAAGGGTTTTCGTGCCGCTCAAGACATTGCTGCGCCGCTGGGAGTGGACGACGCTTTTCGCGCTGGCGGCGTTCGGCGTGCTCTTCTTTCTGGAAAACAGTTTGAAAACAGCCACGGGCTACGGAACGGTTGACCTGCAATCAGCCCAGACAGCGATGGACTTCAAGCGCATCTTCGCGGCATGGATCGCGCGCCAGCACTCGGCGACCGCCGGATTCAGCCTTGGTTTCGATTATCTTTTTATGCTGCTCTACGGCTTTTCCTTTTTTTACTCCGGCATCATCGCACGCGAGGCCTTTGCGGCAAAAAAGGGCCTTGCCCGCCGCCTGCTGAACTACCTGGCGTTGGTACCGCTTGCCGGCGCCCTTGCCGATGCCGTGGAAAACGCGCTCGAGTTTTCGATGATGACCAATGGGCCGACCGATGAACTGGCGCAACTCGCATTCACGGCAACGAACGCCAAAATGATCTGCTTCTATATCGGTCTGGCGCTGCTCGCCGCCGCGATCGCCGGCTTCTTCAAGCTGCGGGCACCCAGGAAGGATGAGGACGAATGATGTCGCACCTGACCCTGTTTCTCGCGGCGGCCGGCCTGCTCGCGGTCATGCCTGGGCCCGGACTCTTCTACGTCGCGGCAAGAACGATTGCCGGCGGCCGTCGCGACGGCCTGTTGTCCATCGGCGGGACCGCAGTCGGCGGAATGATCCATGTCACAACCGGCGCGTTGGGCGTCTCCGCGCTGCTCATGGCGAGTTCTGAAGCCTTCGCGATACTCAAGATAGCGGGCGCGATTTATCTGGTGTGGCTCGGTATCCGGACATTTCGCGCCGCGGGCGATGGTCGCTCCGAAACATTGCCACCGAACCGGCGCGCGTTTCGCGATGGCGTCGCGGTCGAAGCCTTCAATCCCAAGACGGCGGCATTCTTTCTGGCGTTTATTCCCCAGTTCATCGAGCCATCGCACTCCGTCGCCCTGCAATTTGTCTTGCTGGGTTCGTTGTCGGTGATCCTCAACAGTCTTGCGGATGTCGCCGTCGCACTCGCCGCCTCGCGCGCCCGCAATTCCTACCTGCGCCGGCCGGGTCTCGTCCGATGGTTCCATCGTATCTCCGGTTCGGTCTTGTTTGGTCTCGGTGTTTCGCTACTCGTCGCGCGGCGAAATTGAAGTAGCGGCGCGAGCGTCCGACACCGTCTGAGCGCCGTTTTGGCGACATGTCGTCTGTGCCTTGACCGCGCAGCGCCCCTCAGTATATTGCGCGGCTCCCTAGGGACTCGCGTCTTGCGGGAAGGCTACTATTTTCAAGGACTTAACCCATGTTCGCGGTAATCCGCACCGGTGGCAAGCAGTACAAGGTAGCCAAGGACGACGTCCTGGTCATCGAGAAGGTCGCCGGCGATGTTGGTTCGACCCTCAAGATCGGCGAAGTGCTCATGCTCGGCGGCGACAAGCCCAAGCATGGCGCGCCCCTGATCTCGGGCGCCTCCGTCGCATGCGAAATCATCGCGCAAGGCAAGGGTGAGAAGGTTATCGCGTTCAAGAAGAAGCGCCGCAAGAACACGCACCGCAAGCGCGGTCACCGCCAGCCCTTCACCAAGGTGAAGATCACCGGCATCAGCGCAGCCTAAGACTCAGGAAGCATTCGTCATGGCACACAAAAAAGCAGGTGGCTCATCGCGCAACGGACGTGACTCCGCGGGTCAGCGTCTGGGCGTGAAACTGTTCGGCGGCGAAAAGATCGCCGGCGGCAATATTATTGTCCGCCAACGCGGCACCAAATTCTGGGCCGGCGAAAATGTCGGCATGGGCAAGGACCACACGCTCTTCGCGCTTTGCGACGGTCAAGTCGAATTCAAGCCGGGCTTCAAGCGCCGCACCTACGTATCGGTTGTGAACGCAATGAATCCGGCGACGAAGAGCGCGGCGAAATAGGCGGCTGAAGACATAGGCCGCCACTAAATTGGCGGCCCATTATTGGAGGGAGATGGTCCGCCGTCTCCCTTTTTTGTTCCTCCCGTGAAGGAGGAACGTGTCATGTCCCGTTGCATACTGGAATCGGAGAGACTGCTGTTACGCCCGCCCGAGCGGCGCGATGTTGCCCAATTCGCTCCGCTGATCGGCGATTACGAGGTATCGAAGAATCTCGCCAATGTGCCACATCCTTACGCGGAAAAAGACGCCCTGGAGTGGGTCTCTCACTTGGACGAACGCCGCGCCAGGGGCGAAGCCTTTCAGTTCGGCGTCACCCGCAAGAGCGACGGCGCGTACATCGGCGGCTGCGGACTGCATCTGGACAAGGGCGAGTTCGAGCTCGGCTACTGGTACGGCAGACCCTATTGGAAGATGGGATACGCCACAGAAGCGGCGCGCCGCGTGCTGGAATTCGCGTTCGCTGAACTGTTGGTGCCGGGTGTGTGGGCGGGCTGGTTCCATGACAATCCGAGGTCCGGCCATGTCCTCACGAAGCTCGGCTTCAAGGCGAAGGGATTCGAGAAACGCTCCTGCATGGCGCGCGGCGGCGATGTCGGTTGCAATATCGTGACCTTGAGCAGCGAAACATTTGCCGGGAGGGCGCCATCATGAGCTTCCACCCGACGACACAACGCTTGATCCTGCGCGCACCCATCATGTCCGACCAGCAGGACTTCCTTCGGATATTGAATGACTTCGACGTGGTGAAAAACCTTGCGCCGGTCCCATATCCGTATTCGGAGGCTCACTTTCGCCAATTTGTCACGCGGTGCGACCAGGCGCGCCGCAATGGTACGGCGCTTGTTTGTGCAGTGACCCGAGCCATGGACGGCGCATTGATCGGCTTGTGCGCGGTCGATCTTGTGGAAGAGGGCGTGTGGGAACTTGGTTACTGGTATGGCAGGCCGTTCTGGCACCAGGGCTATGCGACCGAGGCGGCTAGCGCGGTCATGCGTTTTGCATTCGAGGATTTGGATGCCCTGATGCTGACGTCGGGCTGGTTCTTCGACAATCCGGCCTCGGGCCGCGTGCTTGGAAAACTCGGCTTCGTTGGGGCTGGAACGATGCAACGCCACTGCGTCAGCCGCGGCATCGCAGTGACTTCGAACCGCATGCTGTTGACGCGGGACGAATTTACGCGAAAGAAGGCCGCATGAAGCTCACCATACGCCCTGTCACGCCCGGCTTGTGGCCGCAACTTGAAGAGTTGTTCGGCCCGGTCGGCGCGTCCAATGGCTGCTGGTGCATGTATTGGCGAATCGGTAGCGCCTATACGAAACGTCCACGCAGCGAAAACAAGAAGTCGTTCAAGGCGGTGGTGAAGAACGGTCCGCCTCCTGGCCTCCTCGCGTTCGCGGACGGTCTGGCCGTCGGCTGGGCCCAGGTGACGCTGCGCGCCTCTCTGTCCGGTCTCGATCGCGGCCGATTTACCAAGCAGGTCGACGACCTGCCGGTGTGGTCCATATCCTGTTTCTATATTCGCAAAGGCTGGCGCGGCAAAGGCGTGATGACCGCGTTGATCGATGGCGCCGTCGGATTTGCAAGCGCCGCGAATGCGCCGTCACTCGAAGCCTATCCGATGAAGACGAACGGCACCAAGCGAAGCAATTCGGGCATGTATACTGGCGCCGCTTCCAGCTTCCAGCGCGCGGGATTCAAGACGGTCGCGGCG
>JANYBR010000206.1 GCA_025360685.1 Pseudomonadota bacterium | reverse complement strand
CTGAATGCGGCCCTCGGTGTCGAGCATCTTCTGTTCGACAAGGGCCTTCTTGATGACTTCGGCTGTCTCGCGGCCGATGGGGTTCTCCTCGCCGTCAACGACGTGCGGGATTCGTGCCAAGGCCGTAATCGGCACCTTGCCAAAGGTGACGCCGCATTCCTCTTCGTACTCGGTCTGCAATGCCCGGGCAAAGTCTTCGTAGCTCTCGTTGGCCATGACGAAGAGCTTGTTGACCGATTCGTCGAATACCCGCTGTCCGAACTGATTCACCGGCAATCGCAAGCCGCGGCCGATTTCCTGACGCTTCTTCATGGCACTGCGGGTTTCGTTCAGCGTGCAAATCTGGAAAACGTTCGGGTTGTCCCAACCTTCGCGGAGGGCGGAATGGCTGAAGATGAACCGCAGCGGTTCTTCTTCGGACAGCAGCCGTTCTTTTTCCTTCATGATCAGGTTGTAGACTTCATCGTCGGCGTGGGTATCGCCTCGCGTGTCCTTGAGTACGCCTTTCTTGTCGACAGCAAAGTAGCCGTTGTGTAGCCGGTCCATCGGCAACTTCATCCACTCCAGAGGTGCATATCGACTCTCCTTGGCGAACTCGGCTAGGGTCTCCTCAAAGGCTTCGGCAAACTTGCCCTTTACCGGCTGTCCTGACTCGTCATAGTCACGGTAATTGGCCACGCGGTCGATGAAGAACAGACTCAAGACCTTCACGTCCCGACCGCGAAGTTGCAATTCCTTCTCCAGGTGCTTCTTGACGGTGTGCTTGATCTGTGCCCGCCACACGTCGTCACGCATTCCGCCACTTTCGTCACCGAGCCGCATTATCCGGCCATTGTTGAACCGCAAAAACTCATTGCCCGGCTCGGCGTTAATCTCGGCCACGACAAAGCCGTCCTGATAACACGCCCGTTCGTTCGACACGCTGAACATGTCCGTGCCGTTCTTGACCGTGACCGACTTCTCCTTGGGGCCGTCGGCAGTCTGAAGGTGGATGCGAAGCTTGGCCTTGATGCCCTTTTTGTAGTCGATCTGCTCGACGCGAACAAAGGCGTCATTTGCTCCGCCCTGGGCTGCCGCACTGGCGACGACGATCTGCTTGACCAGCCGAAGCTCAAACGCCCGGATCGGATCGAGCCGGTAAACCAGGTTGTACGGGTTCCGGTGGGTAGCGGAGTAGCGGAGCGTGCAGAGGGGATTGAGTGCCCGGATGGCTTCCTGGGCCTTCTCCGTCGAATCGACACTCTGTGGCTCGTCAATGATGACGATGGGTCGCGTGGCCTGCACGAATTCGATGGGCTGCCGGCCCGAGAGCTTGTCGCTTTCCTTGTAGATGACATTGCTCTTCTGCTCGGCCTCGGTGCCGGTGAAGTTCTTACGGAAGGCGTCGATGTTAATGACTAGGATTTGGACGGTGTTGCTCACGGCGAACTGCCGCAAGCGATTTACCTTCTTGGCGTCGTAAACAAAATGCTCGAATGGCAGGTTGTTGTACAGTACTCGGAAATGCTCGGCCGTAATCTCGATGTTCTTGAGCACGCCCTCGCGAATCGCGACGCTCGGCACCACGACGATGAACTTCTGGAAGCCATACCGATGCGATAGCTCGAAGATCGTGCGGAGATAGACGTAGGTCTTGCCCGTGCCGGTCTCCATTTCGACCGAGAAGTGCGGACAGGATCGCGACTGGTTGGCCGGGCCGTCGAAGAGTTCCCAGGCTTCCAGTGGCGCCGCGGGATCGGCCGCCTCGATGTCGTTGCGCGCCTGAATGGCACGCGTATTCGCGGTGAGCGCGTGCTCAGCCAGCAGCAGGCGGTTGCCCACACCGAGCTCGGTGTGGTCCTGCCCGACGAACAGGCCGTCGGTCGCGCCCAGGTTGACGACGCTGTACTCCGGGGCGCCCTGCGGCTGGCCCTCGAAGAGCTCGGTGACGGCCGCCACGGCGTCGAGCTGGAACTGCTGGTTGGCGTCGAACTGGATCTTCACGGCGAGACCGTCACGCGGTCCTGAAGCTTGTGACACCTTGGGTCTTGAAGATCTGGACGGCGTTGGCCTTGAGCTGGTCGTTGCCGGCGAAGCCCTCGTCCAGGCAGACCACGCGCTCGGGTTTCCGCTCGGCAATGGCGCGGATCAGATCCAGCGTCAACTCACGCTCGAGACAGACCAGCAGTGCGCCGCCCGCCACGGCGTGGACGGTCGTCCCGGCAAGCTGAAGGGTCTCGACCGGCGTCGTGAGCTCAAAGCCGCTCTTCAGAAGGATCTCGTAGAGCAGGTCCTCGGGCGTGCCCCTCTCGCGGATGTGGTCGACGTGCAGGTCGAGCTGTTCCTCCAAGGC
>JANYBR010000187.1 GCA_025360685.1 Pseudomonadota bacterium | reverse complement strand
TATTCGTGAGTCTCGCTGGCGATCGCGGCCTTGAGGTTGTCGCCGGTCGGACCGATCGGTTTGCCGGTCGCCGGGTCACCCACTTCCTCAAGATATTCGAGATGGCCGTGCGCGTGCCCGCTCTCGCCCTCGGCAGTCGAGCGGAACACTGTGGCGACGTGGTTGAAGCCCTCGACGTCGGCCTTCTGGGCGAAATAGAGATAGCGGCGGTTCGCCAGGCTCTCGCCGGCAAACGCTTCCTTCAGATTCTGCTCGGTCTCGGTTCCCTTGAGAGAAGGCATGGACCCTCCTCAACTTGGTCGGAAAGACCGATGACGCGCCCGTCGGAGCCGGGAGTCAATAAAGTTTAGAAAATTTCTGGTCTGCAGCCGGAGCCGGGTCCCGGTCGACGCGGATGATCACGTCGATGCGGCGTATGTCGCCACCCGCGGGTGGCTTCGGTAGGCCGGAGACGGCGACATGCTCGCCTAGGTGGACCCAATTCGCCATCGCGAACGCGAGAACTGGCACGGCGAACATAGGCAGCGAGCCAACCCAGAACGCCAGTCCGAGCGAAATTACTGTAAGTCCGAGATACATCGGATCGCGGGTGATGGCGTTGGGACCGGCAGTGACGAGCTTGTTGGTCTCCGAGGTCGGGTTCACCCCAGTACCTTCGCACTGGAATGGTGTGAATGCTCAGATCGGCAGCACAAATTCCGCAATGAACAGTGCGATTTCCAGGGCGCCATCGGCAGTTCGAGCGCCGTCGCTCCGCAAGTAGGTGAACGAGTGTCGCTACAGCGTCACGTCAGGCCGTCGAATGGCGAGCGCCACGCTTCGATCTCCGACAAGCGCTCGTGCCAACGCTTAACGTTCGAAAACTCGGCCAGTGGAAGCTCCGCTCCGTCGGCGAACGGCAACGCCGTCGCGACGCGAAAATCTGCGTAGGAGACATGATCGCCGACGAGCCATGTCTTGTCCTCAAGCTCCCGGTCGAGCGTGGCTGCATGGGTGCGGAAATTGTGCATCGCCTCGACAAGAACAGAAGGCGCTGCCGGTGGAATCTGGATCCTCGGTCGGACGATCCTGTCGAAGTAGAGCTCGCCCGCAGCGCTGTTCAGGTGATACGCACTCCAGCTGATCCATTTGATCATCTCGGGCGTGCTCTCGTCGGTTCTCCAGAAGTCCGAGCCGGCAATCGCCGAGAGCCTACAGGCGATCGCGTCGGTCTCCCAGAGTCTGCGTTCTCCTTCTTCGAGAACAGGAACAAGCGCGTTGGGATTGATTGAACGGAAAGCGCCCACATTCGCGGGATCTCGCGGGCTGGACAGGATGTATTCCAAGGGGGACTTGAGATACCGCGCAACAGCGACAGCCACGCGGGGATTAAGGTTCCTCGAGTAGTATAGCTTCATCGAATTTTCCTCTGCTCAGAACGGGTGTTCCATGTCCTCAAGCCCATCACACGGGCAACGATCGCGCCGCACGTAGCCAGTCTCTACGCGTGAGCACTGCAGCTACAGGCAGCCGCGTGATAGCGCCCGTTGCCTTCGACTGACCCGCCCCTGCCGTACATGTCGTGTGGCCGCGCCCAGTCGCCCAACGAGTGAGTTGGACCAGTCTCATTGCGGCCCATCGGCATCACGTCGAGAAGGCCATAGATTCCGAGAAAAGGTTCACCACCCCGGCTGAACGTCGAATAGGTCAGGAAAATATCACCCGCCGCGTCCTGGTAGAAGACGCTGGCGCCGGAGAGATCATGCAAACCGGCTGCCCGCTCCGGCGCCCGCTTGAAATTGTATTTGGCCTGGCCGGAGGCCACCTGTTCGGGCGTGAACGAGACGTTGAAATCGTAGTTGAAGTCGCTCCGGAAGGAAGACACCCACGGAAACCGCCAGCCCATACGGCGGCGCACCACTTCGATCTCCTCGATCGGCGCACGCGCAATGACCGCATAGGTTACATCGTGATTTTGAAGGTGTGGAAGCAGGCCATCGATGTGGTCGACCTCGAGCGAACACCCCACGCACTGATGCGCTGCAGCAGGCCCCATCATGAAGTGCTTGATAAAGAGCTGGCTGCGCCCGTCAAACAGATAGGCGAGAGTGACTTCCCCTTGCGGCGCGTCGAAGACATAACGCTTTTCGATTTTGAGCCAGGGGAGTTCCAGTCGCTCGTCGGTGAGCGCATCTCGTCGTCGCGTCAATTCCTTTTCTTTGACGAGAAGTGCGACGCGTGCCTTCAGCCATTCCTCGCGAGACACCACTCTATGGGGTTCCATTTTCGATCCTTTCAACTTGGGCGACGAGTGCTTCCAGCTTGTCGAATGCGGTGTTCCAGCCGGCATAGTGATTGTCGCGAGCCGCCTCGTCATAAAATTGGGAGTGCGTGAAAGTGAGCTCGGTGCCTTCCGCGATCGGACGGAGCGCGATCGTCACTAACGATCGGCGCTCGGGCATCGTGACCCACTCCCAGGTAAAGGAGAGCTTTCGATCCCTCTCCACCTCGCGGTACTCACCGCGGCAATCATGGGTTTCGCCGTCCAGCGTCTGGAAAACTACGCGAAAGCGCCCACCCACCCGCGGATCAGACTCAGCGGTGAGCACCGGACCTCCGTCCGGACCCCACCACCGCACCATCAGCTCAGGCCGCGTCCAGGCCGCCATGAGTGTGGATGGCGGGGCCTTGATCCGTCGCACGATTGTGAGACTGGGGCGGTCTTTGATCATCGCTTGTCCTCTTCGACAAAGGCAGTCAGGCGATCAAGAGTCGCAGACCAGAAACGTTCGTAGCGTCTGAGCCACGCCATGGCCTCGGCCATCGGCTCGGCGACTAGCTCAACCGAAACCGTCCTGCCTCTCTTGGTGCGCGAGATTAGGCCGGCATCACTCAGTACTCCGAGGTGCTTCATGACAGCCGGCAATTTCAGCGGTAGCGGCAGCGCCAACTCGGTAATGGATAGTCCTGGCTCGTGTTCAAGGCGGGCCAGGATCGCCCGTCGTGCCGGATCAACAAGCGCTGCAAACGTCCGATCTAAAGGACTTTCAGGAGACTTCGCCATATGGTGAAGTATTGAATATGCCCGCGCGTCTGTCAAGCGCTATCGCGTTCACTTCTCGGGAACCGCGCAATCGTCGGAACTCGCTGCGGACTTCAGTTCGGGAGCCAGATTCTCCGGCGAGCGCCACGCAGATCGCGATTGTGTTTCAAACCGGCGGATAGATTCTGTCCAGGTCGATGTCGGCTTTGGGTCAAAAGCGGTCAGACCTTTCGGAGATACGGGCCAAGTCACCGGCTAACATGCGAACGAAGATTCGAGTCAGGCAACGAATCGGAACAGCGTGGAGCAGTAGGGACATAGAATTGAATCACGCTCTCCCATATTGAGATAGATGTGTGGATGGTCCTGCGGCGGCGATGCGCCGATGCAGTAAAACTCTCTCACGTCAATGTGAATTTCTCGTGCGCCTTCGTCGTTCCAATACCTTGGGTACGAAGTTTGATCGCCAGTCGGGTCGTCCGCTTCAGTCAATGCCTTTATCGCCCTGCGCGTACAAATGGAGGAACTGCCCGATTTGTCTCTTCAAAGTCGTTGGGTTCAGTTTGCGGTCGACAGACGTCGCGGATCGAAACAATTGACTCTGGATCTGGCTAGGAAGTTTTGTCCAGCACTCCACTACGCCCGCCCCCAGGCGTAGGAGGACTGCTTCTTCTTCGTCACCAATGCCGCTTCCACGCGTACGATCATCCCTCTCTTGCGCCCGAAGAGCTCCTCCTTCATTTTCCCATCTGGAGAGAGCGCACTTCAGGGTTCTGTCTCCCCTTCGCGCTGTGTGAGTGTTTTGTGGCAATGGCTTTGTTCCCGTGTGGCGTGCGATCCAAAGCAACGCTTGCCCGCACTGCAGCCTGGTCTGGCGCGTTGCGTATCAGTTCAGTTTCGCACAGTAACACGCAACGTGAATCTTTTGAATTATTCGATCCAAACGTCCATCCGATGTCGGCTCTCGGCGTTAAGGCGCAGAGTGAAAATTGACACGACTTCACGTGTTACTCCGCCGTCCTATCTTCCACGTTCATCGGTGGTCGATGTTTCGCGACCAGATCATCTCGTTCCTGAATGCGCTCAAGTGCCTCTGGGTTGGTGTGAAAGTAGACCCGGATAGCGCCATGCTCGCGTTGCGCAGTACTCCACGGCTCCTGGGCCAAGATTGCCTCGTCCAGATGTCTTGCTTCACCAGCGTAGACGATTTCGGTCACGCCTCCGTTAAGACGTGTGAAAAGAAAATTGCCGCCTTGCTTGATCGGAGTTGAGGCGAGATTTCTCCGCATGACGACGCTGTAGCTGTAAACACGACGCGTTGCGCCCTCGAATGGGTAGGTGCCCATCGCACATCTCACGGTTCCGTCGCTGGTTCGAGGATAGCGCAAACCAAGAGCGGAGTCATTTCGACACCCCGTGCTGAACCCGGGCCACGGACCATTCACGCTAGACTGCGCGAGCCCGTGAGCTCGCGTTTTCACACAGCCTCGGTTGAAAGCCGACGTAGGAAGAGAACACCGGCGTCCCTGCATTTAGATATCGCTCATTTGGGCGTCTCGGACGACTCTCGTGCTGCGTGAGAAAATTTTGCTGGGACTCAGAGTTTGAGAGTTCAAGTGGTTCCAACTTCACCGCCCCCGGAGTTTGCCCGTGACCGGAGAGCTACTTCGGCGCGCTCCAATGGTCGCGAAAGAGGCGGAGGCGCTGACCCCGGCGCACTAACGCGTCATCAGCCGCGTTCAGGACGGGCGTGCGGAGC
>JANYBR010000181.1 GCA_025360685.1 Pseudomonadota bacterium | reverse complement strand
AACATTTCGCGCAATCGGCTGTGGCCATATCCGCCAGACACCAGCATACCCGCGCCGCTCTTGACCGCTTCTTCCAGCAAAACATCGCCAACGACCCGCGTACCCGCGTCGACCAGCCGTTCCGTCACCGCGATCCCGTGCAGGCTCAGATAGGTCTTCAGTTCGCGACTATCGATCGGCTCGTCCTGTGCGCGCGTGACGCAGAGTATCTCCACACTCTCGGCGCACTTTAGGAAGGGCAACGCAGCAGTGACGGCGTGCGCCGATGCCACGCTTTCGTTCCAGGCGAGCGCTATCTTCTTGCAGAAAGCAGGTTGGGCCGCGGTCGCACTCAGCAGCACTGGCCTGCCTGTTTCGAGAAGCGTTGCCTCGAATGCTTCGGTGAGGCCGGGACGGTCGCCTTCCTTGAGCGGTCCGAATACGACCAGGTCGGACAGCCTCGCCGCCAGGGTGACCTGATCGGCAAAGCTGCCGAGGACCTCGCGGAACGAGGCGGTGACCGCGGCGCCCGGCACAGCAAAGTCGACGATCATTACGCCGGCTGCCTTGGCCGAGGCATCGAGCGTGGCGCGCGCTATTTTGATCGCAGCGTCGGCGGCCACTTTCGCTGCCTCCGAAATTTCCTGCACCACGGTCGCCGACACGCCGTCGCCGAAAAACGGCACCGCCTCGCTCGCGTCTGGCCGCACGAACAGAGCCGCGACATGCGCATGGAACGGCTTGGCGGCGGCGAAGGCACAGGCCAGAACGACCGTATCGCGCGAGCCACCGGTCAATGGCGCCAGTATCTTGACGATGGACATGGAGCCCTCCGAAAATTTGCCGTTCGCTCGCCGCCGACAGGCGAAGCGTTCCCGGAAGCATCACACTCCGTCAAGCCGCGGCAAAGCCCTGCCGCCATGCCATCGGAGTTGATCAGAGGCTCGCGCTCCAAACCGCTTTCTGGGTAAATGTGCGTCCCTCGAAAGTGGACCGCAATGGCCAAACTACAACCCCGTGCCTGGCAGCGCATGCTCAGCGGCCGCAGGCTCGACCTGCTTGATCCGTCGCCGCTCGACATCGAGATCGAGGACATCGCACACGGCCTTGCGAGGGTGGCGCGCTGGAACGGTCAGACCAAGGGCGAGCACGCTTTTTCGGTCGCACAACACTGTGTGCTGGTCGAACGGATCACGGCTGATCTGAACCCCCGACTGACCCGGGACGTTCGCCTGATGGCGCTGCTGCACGATGCGCAGGAATATGTGATCGGCGACCTCATCAGCCCGTTCAAAGTGGCAATTGGTATCGATTACAAGGCGTTGGAGCTTAAACTTCAGAGCGCAATTCATATCCGCTTCGGACTCCCACCCAAGGCTTCAGTAGCCCTGACCACGCTATTCAAAAAGGCAGACCTGATTGCCGCCTATTTCGAGGCCACCCAGCTGGCGGGCTTCGAACCAGCCGTGGCCCGCCGCTTCTTCGGCATTCCGCCCAAAACCCTGCGCACGCCCCGTCTGGTACCACTCGCGACCGGTGAGGCGCAGGCCCAGTTTCTGCAAAGATTCCAAAGGCTGGCGGCTTAGCCTTCCTCCCGGCCGTTTCCTCCGCTAGCTAGGGATCCATGTCCCGCATTCTCGTCACGCCTCTGTCCGCCGTTCCGAATGTCATACGTACGCACAAGCCGTCGCACCTTGTGACGCTGCTCTCACCCGAGCACATGATCGAAACGCCGAAGGGCTTCCGCGAGGACCGTCACCTGCGTCTGGGCGTCAACGACATCGTGGACATCCGCGCCGGCGAAAATCCGCCGGCCCGCGCTCACATCGAAGCGCTGCTCGCCTTTACGCGCAGCTGGCCTGCGGACGACCCGATCCTGGTTCATTGCTGGGCGGGGGTCAGCCGTTCGATGGCTGCGACCTACACTATCCTGTGTGACCGACTCGGGCCTGGTAGCGAACTGGCAGCGGCATGGGCGATCCGCAATCGCGCGCCGCATGCCTACCCCAATGCCTTGCTGGTGCAATATGCCGACGAGTTGTTGGATCGGCAGGGACGCATGATCGACGCGATCAAGAGCATCGGCGCCGGTGAAGTCGTCGCCGAGGGCACGATCGTCGAGTTCCCGCTGGTGGGATTGTGAGCGCCAAGACCAAACACGTTGTCAGCATCGGCCTGTCCGCGGCCATCGTATCGGTCGCTGACGAGCGGCCGAGCGTATTGGTCGTGCATCATGCCGGCGCCGAGGACGCCCTGCCCTTCGGTCCGTTCGATCCGCTGAACCATCGCACGCTCGACAGCGGTTTGCGCAAATGGGTTGGCGAACAGACCTATCTCGACCTCGGATACGCGGAACAACTCTACACGTTCGGCGATCGCGGCCGCCACTTGCCGACACCCGACGAAGGCGCGCGCGTGGTGTCCGTCGGCTATCTCGCGCTGACACGTCAGGCACGTGAACTGAAGGCGCCCGACACGCGGTGGAGCGACTGGTATCGCTACTTCCCCTGGGAAGATTGGCGCGACACCAAACCGGCCATCATCGATCAGTCGATTATGCCTGTCCTCAAGCAGTTCGTGAAAGCGGCGCCAACGAGCGAGGTGACGGAGCTGCGCCGCGACCGTGTCCGTCTTTGCTTCGGGGCTGACGGACTGTCCTGGGACGAAGAAAAAGTGCTTGAGCGTTATGAGCTTCTCTACGAGGCCGGTCTGGTGCAGGAGGCGGTGCGCGACGGGCGCAAGACATCGGCAAGTGCAGCGCTCGGCGCAAGCATGACGTTCGACCACCGCCGGATTCTTGCCACTGCGATCGCCCGCCTGCGCGGCAAGATGAAATATCGCCCGGTCGTGTTCGAGTTGATGCCGCCCAATTTCACGCTGCTGGAACTGCAACGGACCGTCGAAGCGATTTCCGGCATCCGCCTGCACAAGCAGAATTTCCGCCGCCTGATGGAGGATCAGGGCCTGGTCGAAGGCACCGGCAAGTTTGCGACACAGGCGCGTGGCCGGCCGGCCGAGCTATTCCGCTTCCGCCGCGAGGTGCTGCGCGAGCGCCCCGCCCCCGGGGTGCGCCTGGGAACAAGGAAGACGATTTGAGCGACGAAATGTCAGGGAATCGGTTGTTTACCGATACTTGACAGACTTATGCTCATATGTAGCATAACAGCCTAATGCATCCGGCCATTGAAGGCCGGTCTTTTTGCCCTAGATATATACTCAAGTTGAGTATTAATAGGAGGCAATCATGGGAGCCGCAGGAATGGGGTTGGAACTGGCCTACACGCCACAGATCGCGCGCGAAACGCGCGCGCTGTACGCGAAGATCTCCCACGTGGTGCCGGAGATCGAATGGCCGACATTTGCGCCGACCATCGCCGCCATCAACAAGCTCAAGCGCGAAAAGAACGCGGTCATTCTCGGCCACAACTACATGACGCCGGAGATCTTCCACTGCGTCTCCGATTTCGTCGGCGACAGTCTGGCTCTGGCACGCGAGGCTGGACGGACGGACGCGAAGATTATCGTACAGGCCGGCGTCCACTTCATGGCGGAGACGTCGAAGATCATTTGCCCCGAAAAAACCGTGCTCATTCCCGATGCGAAGGCCGGTTGCTCGCTGGCCGCCTCGATTACCGGTGCCGATGTGCGCCTCTTGAAGGCGAAGTATCCCGGCCTGCCGATCGTCACCTACGTGAACACGTCCGCCGATGTGAAGGCTGAAAGCGATGTCTGCTGCACGTCGGGCAATGCAGTCGCGGTCGTCGAGGAGATCGCGCGAGAGTATGGCGTCGACACGGTCATCATGATCCCGGACAAGTATCTCGCGCAGAACGTCGCCAATCAGACCGGCGTGAAGGTCATCACCTGGGAAGGCGCCTGCGAAGTGCATGAGCGCTTCACGGCCGCCGAAATCCGCGACTATCGCAAGGCCAATCCGGGCATCGTCGTGCTGTCGCATCCCGAATGTCCGCCAGAAGTCGTCGCCGAATCCGATTTCTCCGGCTCGACCTCGGCGATGATCAACTATGTCGGCAAGAACCGCCCGGCCCGCGTCGTCATGGTCACCGAGTGCTCGATGAGCGACAACGTCGCCGCAGAGTATCCCGACATTGAATTCGTGCGGCCGTGCAATCTGTGCCCGCACATGAAACGCATCACGTTGGCCAAAATCCTGAACTCGCTCCAGACGATGACCACCGAAGTGTTTGTCGATCCGGCGATTTCGGTGCGGGCAAGGAAGGCGATTGATCGCATGCTGGCCGTGAAGCTGCCGGCAAAGGCCTGAACCATGTCCCGCCACGTCGACAGCATCATCGAATGCAAGGGCGCGCTCATCCTCGGCGCCGGTGTGGCGGGGCTGTTTACGGCCCTGAAGTTGGCGCCCTTCCCTTCGCTCGTGCTGGCGGGAACACGGCCGGGCATGTCGGGGTCCAGCGCCTGGGCACAAGGCGGCATCGCGGCGGCCATAGGCGAAAGCGACAGCTGGCAAAGCCATGCCGCGGACACGATGACGGCAGGCGCCGGGCTCTGCGATCCGGCGGTCGCTGCTTTTGTCGCACATGAAGCAGCGGCCCGTATCGCCGATCTTGTCAATTTCGGCGCGCCGTTCGACCGCAAGGCCGACGGTACTCTCGCACTCGGGCGCGAAGCGGCGCACAGCGCCAATCGCATCGTACACATCAAGGGCGATCGCGCCGGCGCAGAGATTTCGCGCACCCTGGCGGAACGTGCGCTGGCCGCGCCGTCGATTTCCTTGCTCGAAGGCTTCCACGCCATCGAACTGGCGATGGAAGACGGAAAGGTCACCGGGCTGTTTGCGCGCCATGGCATCGGCACCCACACGCGGCTGATCCTGTTCCGCGCCCCGGCGATCATCTTCGCGACGGGCGGACTCGGCGCTCTCTATGCCGTCACCACCAACCCGCTGGAAGCGCGTGGCGAGGGCCTTGGCATGGCCGCGCGTGCCGGCGCCATCATCGCGGATCCGGAATTCGTGCAGTTCCATCCCACCGCCATCGACATCGGCCGCGATCCGGCGCCGCTCGCG
>JANYBR010000139.1 GCA_025360685.1 Pseudomonadota bacterium | reverse complement strand
CGGGTGGTTTCGCTTCGGGCGAAACCTCGACCAAGTCGAAGCCTGTTTCTTCGGCAATTGCGCGGCCTTCGTCGATGCCGATCGGACCGTATTTGTGGCCGTCGTCTCCGATCAGAAGGATTGTGCGCGAGAAGATCTCCTCATTCACTCGGGGCCCGTCCTTGGCTGGTGCCTTGTCGGGCTGTTGGAAACGTCTGGGTACTATGACTTTCTCTCCTGTTTTGAGCCCGCACGAAAACGCATTTCGCGAGGACCTTGCCTATGCCTCGCAAAACCAGGTTCGGATCTGGGCAGTGGGCGAATGTCCTCTATGCGTCGCGAGAGCGACTGCTGATGCGTCAAGAATAGGCGCGGGGGGCGGAATCGCAAGGGCTATTCGGCCACATCCACCCGGGATTCGGCTTCCTTTTTGATCCGTTCTATGACGGTTTCGAGCGGCATGGGCCCCAGGTCCTTGCCCGAGCGCAGCCGCACGGCGACCTTGCCCTCCGCCGCTTCACGCTCGCCCACGACAAGCATGTAGGGAATTTTCTGCAGCTGGGCGGCGCGGATCTTCTTCTGCATGCGCTCGTTGGCGAGGTCGATGTCGACGCGCAGTCCGGCCGTGCCATTGACCACAGGGGTCTGGAAAATTTTATCCATCACCGTGTGCGCGTAGTCCGTGACCTTTTCGCTAATCGGAATGACGCGCGCCTGCACCGGTGCCAGCCAGGTCGGAAACGCGCCCGCATAATGCTCGATCAGGAACGCGGTGAAGCGCTCATGGCTGCCGAGCGGCGCGCGGTGGATGACATAGACCGGGTGTTCGTGGCCGTCCTCGCCGATGTAGTTGAGGTTGAACGTCTGGGTTGCCATGAAGTCGAGCTGGTTGGTCGAGATCGCGTATTCGGTGCCAATCACGCTCTTGATCATGAAGTCCACCTTGGGACCGTAGAACGCCGCTTCACCTTCGGATTCGACGTACGGATATCCCGTTTCCTTCATCGCGGCGCGGATGATTTCCCCGGCGGCCCGCCATTGCTCCGGCTCGTCGACGAAATTGTGCTTCTTCGTCAGGTCGGGCAGCGACAGGCGCATGTAATAGTCCTTGATGCCCATCATCTCGTAGTAGCGGGCATGCAGCCGCATCACCTTGACGAATTCCTCGTGCGCCTGGTCGGGCCGGCAATAGATGTGCGCGTCGTTCTGGGTGAAGCCGCGCACCCGCATCAGGCCCGACAGTGCGCCCGACGGTTCGTAACGGTAGCAATGACCGTACTCGGCCAGGCGCACGGGAAGCTCGCGATAGGAATGCCTCGTCGCCAGATAGATCATGTGGTGGTGCGGGCAATTCATCGGCTTGAGGTAGTAATTCTCGCCCTCGATATCGAGCGGCGCATACATGTCCTCCTTGTAGTAGGCGAGGTGGCGCGAGCGGATGTAGAGCGCCTCCTTGGTGATCTCCGGCGTGGAGACGCGCTTGTAGCCGTCGCGACGTTCTTCCTGCACCGCCAGGAATTCCAGCTCCTGGCGGATCACCATGCCATTGGGCATCCACAGCGGCAGGCCAGCGCCGACTTCGGGCGAGAACGTGAAGAGCTCCAGATCGCGGCCGATCTTGCGATGGTCGCGCTTCTCGGCCTCTTCCAGGCGATGCAAATGCTCTTCCAGCTCCTTCTTGTCGCGCCAGGCCGTGCCGTAGATACGCTGCAGCTGCGCGTTCTTGGCGTCGCCGCGCCAATAGGCGCCGGAGATCTTGGTCAGCTTGAAGGCGTCGCCGATCTTGGATGTGGTCGCAAAGTGAGGGCCGCGGCACAGATCGTGCCAATCGCCGTGCCAGTAGAGCGATACATCCTCGCCGGCGGGAATG
Organism: Pseudomonadota bacterium; assembly: GCA_025360685.1. Lineage (GTDB taxonomy): Bacteria > Pseudomonadota > Alphaproteobacteria > Micropepsales > Micropepsaceae > Rhizomicrobium. Next base: position 5,419 of record JANYBR010000139.1, on the reverse strand, counting down.
CCTTCGATCAGTTCGGCTTTGTACTTTTCGCCGATGTCCCTGAAGTGCTTGACGGCCTTGTCGCGCGGCCAGACCTCTCTACGCGTCGGCAGATCGGCCTTGACGATCTCATGCATCTTGGCTTCGATCTTGGGCAAGTCCTCGAGCGTGAACGGTTCGTCGCGCGCAAAGTCGTAATAGAAACCGTCGTCGATGGCCGGACCGATGGTCACCTGCGTTCCCGGATAGAGCTCCTGCACCGCCATGGCGAGCACGTGCGCCGCATCGTGTCGGATCAGTTCGAGCGCCTCGGGATCCTTCCTGGTGATGATGCGGATCTTGGCGTCGCGCTCGATGGGCCGGAACAGGTCCCATTGCTGGCCATCGATTTCCAGAATCAGGGCCGCTTTGGCGAGGCCGGGGCCGATCGCAGCGGCAATCTCTGCGCCCGTCACGCCACGCTTGAAATCCAGGGTCTTGCCGTCGGGCAGGGTGATGTGAATCGGCGAAGAAGCGGCGGCAGACATGGTGTTATCTCCATACGAAAGAGCGGGCGGACCATGAGTCAAATTTGTGTTGTAAGTCAAGGTTATCGACCGGAATGCCGGGTGCGCGGTTGCTCGCGCGCTCGTTCTGCGCAATTCTGTGCCTAGAGGGGCGAAGTGCGGAGAACCAAATGAAGAAGATTGTAAAACTGGCGATGCTGCTGGCCGTAGGCGCCACGAGCGTCGCTCCCGTAGCCGCGGCGCCCGTATGTCTGAATACCTACTACATCGACAGCACGCATGTGGTGAATGCCAAGACCATCCTGTTCAAAATGAAGAACGGAACTGTGTGGCGCAACACGCTGCACTCGCCTTGCCCGGGGCTACTTTTTGATGGCTTCACCTACACGCTTCACACCATGGATTTATGCGACGATCTCCAGGTAATCCGAGTGCTGCGATCGGACGAGGTCTGCGTGCTGGGAAAATTCACCAAGGAAGTGCCGAACCACACCTGAGCAGTGAGCGCGAGCCGGTGCCGGGCTGACTCCCGGCTGGCGGCTCGCCTCTTTTCCTTTGGCTAGGTCGAATGCGGCCGGACGCGACGCGCCCGGACCGTTGGCGCCTGCGCGCCGGTCACTCCAACTTGGGTTCGATGTAAGCTAATATGCGGGGTGATCACCGCGCTTGGCGCGGTGTATGGCGGCGAATGCCAAAGAGCGAGATCGGCATGCTTGTTGGGCATCTGGGGGCTGGGCTGGCAGCCAAGGCGGCGGCGCCGCGCGTGGGGCTTGGCACCTTGTTTGCCGCGGCAATGCTTCTGGACATTGTTTTGTGGCTGTTCGTCATCCTCAAGCTCGAAGGCGCCGTTGCGCCGGCGGACTTCGAGACGCGCCACGCGCTCGCATTCAACTTTCCCTGGTCGCATAGCCTGCTTGGCGCGCTCGTCTGGTCGCTGGCAGCGGCTGGCGTGTGGGCATGGACTCGGGGCGGCGGGCGGCTGCTGGCATTCGCGCCCGCAGTAATCGCCGCGACAGTTTTTTCACATTGGATACTCGACTTCCTTGTGCATCCGCCCGAGATGCCGCTGTGGGGGCCGGGCGCACCTGCCGTCGGCCTCGATGTCGGGCAACCGCTGGCGCTGTATGTCGAACTCGCCGTAGCCGCCGTCGGACTGACGATCTTCCTGATGCGCGTTCCGCTGAGCTTTGCACGCCGCGCCTCGGTCGCCGGCATCACGCTGCTTGCTGCGGCGCTTACGGTGTTCGGTGCCTACTCCTCGGCGCCGCCGCCGGACAGTCTGACCTTGGCGGCTGTGTCGTTGCTCGTGATCTTCCTGATCGTGGCGGCCGCAGCGGTGGCTGACCGGACGCCGCAATGAGGATTGGCACATTTGCACTTCTTTCTGCGCTGGCTGTCGCGCTTGGCGCCTGCGGCGAGCGGGCGCCCAACGACAAGACGATGGCCGAAGCCTTCGCGGCCAAGCGTCAGACCTTCGAGGTCTTGCGCACCGAGCTTTGCAAGTTGCGCTACGATCTGACCATCAATCGCGATCCGGCCTGGACGCAGCCGCAGATACCAGCGACGAGCGAGAAACGCTTTCTCGCCCTGCTCGAGGAGGTCGATGCGCGCAGCGTGAAATACGTGCGGGGTTGCCAGCTCTGGATTGAGATGTGGTCGTCCGGCGTGGGGCGCGACGCGTCCTACAAAAAATACCGCTACGGCCCACCGATGTTCCGCATCCTCGAAGTCAAGGAGCCGCCGCCCAAGGACCTCAACACCTATCTGGACAGCCGCGTCGCCATCGCCTCGTTCGAGAAGAACATCGAAGGCGACTGGTGGATCGAACTCGATCACTGGCGGTGACGTTGTCGATTGGAAGGGGGCCCACAAAAAAGGGCGGCCTTCTCGCAAAGTCCGCCCCAGTCGATGAGCTACGCGGCCGGCCGGTTGAAGACCTTCACGGTCAACCAAGGGCACCTTCGCTCCAACCGCTACGACCAGTGCTGAAGACCGACCCGTTGCGGACCGAACCCTGCGCTCACCGCTTTGCGGCTTATTGCGGAAGGTCACGTCGTCCTAGGGCCGGCCGGCATGGATGTGCGCGCGAGCTCGCACCCCTGGTCTGTCTGGTCTCGCGCTATCTTCGCTTGGGCATCTCGGCTCCCTTTGGTTCAAAAGAACATATAGGGAACAAGACATGGAAGTTCAAGCAGATGAAGTCGAATTAATCTTTATATTGTAAGCGGTTACGCGATCTCCACCCTCCTCTTGAGGGAGGGTCGAATTTGGAGTCGCGCGCCGGCGCGAAACAAATTCGGGGAGGGGTCGCCCGCCGCGCCGGACCCTCCCCGAAATTTCCACTCGCTTCGCTCGTCAAAATTTCGACCCTCCCTCAAGGGGAGGCTGGGAGCTCACGCCCCGCCGAGGAAGTCGCTCTTGCCGATCGTGATGCCTTTGTGGCGCAGCAGCGCGTAGGCCGTCGTCACGTGGAAGAACAGGTTCGGCAGCGCGAAGCCGCCGAGATAATCGCGGCCGGTGAACTTCATCTCGCCTTGCGGGAACTTGACGACGACCTCGCGATCCTCGGCGCCGGCGAGCTGCTCCGGCTTGACGGAATTGAGAAAGTCGATCGTCTTCTGCAGGCGCTGCTTCAGCTCGGGAAAAGTCGTCTCGGTGTCGGGCATGGCGGGCGCAGCGATGTTGGCCAGCCGCGCGGCGCAGCCCTTCGCCGCATCGGACGCGGACTGAATCTGGAACGGGAAGGCGCGCATGTCCGGCGCAAGCTGCGCCTCGAGCAGGGTGGAGAGCGGCTTGTCCTCCGTCTTCGCCTGCGCCACGGCCTTGTCGAGAATCTTCGAAAGGTTGGTGAGCGCACGGGTCATGACGGGGATCGAAGCGTCGTAGATGGAATAGGCCATGGGGATTCCTTGGGTAAATTGGGGAGGCGGAGAGAAGAACGAATTTTGTCCGGGGACAAGACTTGAAATGACGCTCCGTCGGACAGGGATGAAAATTTCCGACGCTTCGCCGCCCTGGGTTATGGCTTGCTGGCCGAGGCGGGACCGCCGATTTCCGGAAGGCCGGCCTCCTTCATCAACGCGTTCCACTTTGTTTTGTCGAGATAGGTGTTCAACTCGGCAAGCTCGCCGGCGACGCTCGGATCGCTCATCAGGCCGCGCATAGCCACTTGGCCGAGTACGTTGAAGCTTGCTTCGAGTGAAGAAGGACCTTCATATTTCAGCGCCGCAACAGTTTCGGCCCGACAGTCGACGGTCAGCAGACGCTGCATGAGCTCAGATGCCTTGCGGGCAAAGCTGAGGCGGTCGTCTTCGGTCATTTTTGCATATTTCTGCACGGCCGGGTGCGACGACAGCGCGGAAAACACCCAGAGCATGAGTGTGGCCTTGTCGTCGGCGTTCGTGGATTTGACGAGACACTTGGACATGTCGTCCGTATAGACGCCTGCAACCGCCGGTGTTCCGACAGACGCGAGTGCGACGAGCAGAAGTGCGGCTTTTATTACATGACGCATGACTACCTCGACGTCGCTCAGGCCTCGCCTTGTACCGGAACGCGGCGTGACGCCGTGAGCTTTTTCAAATCGCGCTCAATCGAACGGTTTTCATCGGTTCACTGACGCCTCAAATGACAAACTGCATCGTCGTTCGATGGTTTGGAGGCATCAACGCTTCACCAATGCTCGCGGTGCCAACGACTGCCGCGCGAGTCCCACCCTTCGCCGAACAGGCGATAGCAATATGCCCTGACGGAATTGACCTTGTAGCGTTTCTTGTCGGCCAGGGCGCTGTCCCGGCCGAAGCGGTAGACGGCGGCGTCGTAGCGGGCTTCCGCGCGCTCGATCTTGGCGCGGCAGCCATCCGGATTCTCCGCCCGTGCCGGCACGGCCGTGAATGTGAGCATCGCCGCGGCGCCGGCACACGCCAGGAAAGACGGTGCGAGGCGTCTGGTTATTGAACGATCCATCATGCGCATCCCCAATTGTCTGCTCCAGGGAAGCAAGCGTATGCGAGCCGGCAGACGTGGTAAATGGCACAGCGGAATGGATATAACGCAAAAAAAGGGCCGGATCGCTCCGGCCCTTTTGTGTTCTTGTGCTAGCCATCCCGCAAGCTGCGTAGGCAGCGATCTGGGACGGCACCGCTTCTTGCTTAAAAGTCCATGTCGCCCATGCCGCCGCCCATTCCGCCGCCGGGCATGCCGCCGCCACCGGATTCCTTCTTCGGACGATCGGCGACCATCGCCTCCGTCGTGATCAGGAGCGAGGCAACGGACGATGCGTTCTGCAGCGCGATGCGAACGACCTTGGTCGGATCGACGATGCCGGTGTCGATCATGTCCGCATACGCTTCCTTCTGCGCGTCATAGCCGTAGGTCGAGGACTTCTGCTCGAGCAGCTTGCCGACGACGATGGAGGCTTCCACTCCGGCATTCTCGACGATCTGACGGATCGGGGACTGGATCGCCTTGCGGACGATCGCAACACCCTGGGTCTGATCCTCGTTCTCGCCGGTCATGCCGTGCAGCGCCTTGGTCGCGTACAGCAGCGCCACGCCGCCGCCCGGAACGATGCCTTCCTCAACCGCCGCCTTGGTGGCGTTGAGCGCGTCGTCGACCCGGTCTTTCTTTTCCTTCACTTCGACTTCGGTCGCACCGCCGACGCGGATGACCGCAACGCCGCCCGCCAGCTTGGCGAGACGTTCCTGCAGCTTCTCCTTGTCGTAGTCCGACGTGGTCTCTTCGATCTGGGTCTTGATCTGGCCGACGCGCGACTGGATCTCGCTCTTCTTGCCGGCGCCGTCGATGATCGTGGTGTTGTCCTTGTCGATGCGCACCTTCTTGGCCGTGCCCAGCATGGTCAGCTTGACGTTCTCCAGCTTGATGCCGAGATCCTCGCTGATCACCTGGCCGCCGGTCACGATGGCGATGTCTTC
>JANYBR010000111.1 GCA_025360685.1 Pseudomonadota bacterium | reverse complement strand
TGTATCTTGGACTTCTCACCATTCCCGCGCACCGCTTGTTCGCCATCACATCCTGGCTGATCACCTTGCTTGCCGCAGGAATGGCGTCGCAAGCGGTGGTGTTCATGCAGCAGGCCGGATATCTGGAAGTCATGACCACGCCGGTCTGGGATTCTTCCTGGTTGCTGCCCGAAAGCGGGATAGCAGGCCGCCTGTTACACACGCTTGTCGGCTACAGCGATACACCAAACGGCGCACAGCTCATCGTCTACGGTGCGACTATCGTCGTCATCAACGCTCTGATGCGGATCGTGAACGACAGGAAGCAATTGCGCACCCGCGTTCCGAGCACCGCAGTCTAGCGTTTCGCACGCCACTACAACGAGGCATACACCGCTTCGAGCAACGCGCGGTTGCGCGGATTTTGCCAGCGAGGTCCCATGTCGTTGGTGACGTAGCCAAACGCGATTCTGCTTTCTGGATCGCAGAAGCCCAGCGAACCTCCCGCGCCGAAATGGCCAAACGCACCAGGATTGGGTCCAAGCGGCCGCTCCGGCTGAGTGAGCTGAAATCCTAGCCCAAAGCGACTCGGCCGCTGATTGATGAGGTCAGGACCGTTCACCTGTTCCCGCGTGGCCATCTCAATGGCTTCGCGGCTGAGCAGGCGAACGCCATCGATGCTGCCTCCGTTCGCCAAAGCGGCATAGATGCGCGCGATGCCGCGCGCATTTCCGTGTCCGTTGGTGGAGGGAACTTCGGCCTGGCGCCAGCGCGCTGTGTTCACCCAATGGGAGCCCGAAATGCCCGGAGGATTCCAATAGGTGTTCCAACGCATCAGCGCTTCATCGCTGTCGATTTGCGGCGTCGCAGGGTTGCCCGGCCAACGAAATTCCGAGACCCGATGATGTTCTGACGCGGGCAATCCAATGTGAACATCCGCGCCCAGAGGTCCGGCCACGTCCTCGCGCAACAACGTGCCGATCGTACGGCCCGATATACACCGCAGCAGCTCGCCCACGAGAAAGCCGAACGTGTTGACGTGGTAGCCGTGTGCCGTGCCCGGCTTCCACCATGGCGACTGTGCGGCCAGCGCCTGGGTCATCACGGACCAATCCATGGCTGCCCCATCGCCGAGAGGTGCTCGGATCGCGGGCAACCCGGCCTGGTGCGACAACAACTGTCGAACCGTGATGTCGTCTTTTCCGGCGGCGGCAAATTCCGGCCAGTAGCTCGCTACGCGAGCGTCCAGGTCGAGTTTTCGCTCGTCGACCAATCGCATGGCGGCGATGGCGCACAGCGCCTTGCTGACGGAAAAGAAATTGACAATCGTGTCGCGTTGCCAGGGCGTTTGCCGGGCGACATCGGACCAACCGCCCCAGATGTCTACGACCAGGCGGCGGTCGTGCCAGACTGAAACAGCACCTCCGCGCTCATCGCGTTGCCTGAAGTTTTCGTTAAATTTTTCCCGAACGCGCGAAAACCGGGACGCACAGTGGCCGTCAATCGCTGGGATAAGGTCGTCGGCCACGATGATTTCCAGGGGAGTTTCTAGCCAGCCTAGCGCCTTTACGGAGTTTGACGGCAAAACTTGTACAAACCGAACCTTCGACTTTTACGTTTGGTAACTTGCACCTGTCATTCTGGGACCATGTGAGGGTGCTGTGGGAACTACCGAACCGGGGATGAAATCCGAGGGCCGCGACGGGCCGCGCGCCCTGATATTTCGCGCCGTGCGCAGCCTTGCAGAGAGGGAAGGTGTCGAAAACCTGACCCTGGGAAAGATTGCAATCGAGGCACAGCTGCCACGACCCGTCGTCTACGGACAGTTCATTCGGAAGGAAGATTTGCTGCTTTGCGTTGCGGCAGACAGCGTTGCCACTCTTGCCAGGACCATTGGCGGCATCGATTGGAGCGATGAAGTTCCTACGTCCGAAGAGCCGCGCGAAGGCGCTGTCATCCTCACAATGCCGCGGCCCGAGCCGGCACCCGAGTCGCCGGAAACGATGGTTGGCATCGCCCGCGAAGTGTCCATGGCGATGGGTGCGTCGTCCGAAGCCGGTGACTTCCTCGCTGCAACAGGATCGGATGGACGCGCGAGGCGAACCGAACGCACGCGGACAACGGAGAATTTTGGTCGCGCGCCCGCCGCGGATGAAATCGCGCTCACCGGCGACGAGCCCGAAAAATTGGCTGCATCATCCGAGCGCGTCGCCGGCGCCACGCCGCCGATCGAGTCTCTGAACACTTCTATAGAGCATCGCCTGAGCCTGTTCGAGCAAACGATTGCCGCGATCGACGCCCGTCAGCAACAGCTGGAGAAGAGCAGCCATGCGGCGGCGGACGAAGGCGGCATCAAGGAAATTCTGGAGAAGCTCAACGCGCTCGTCGCGCGCGTCGATGACACCGAGACGCGCCAGAAGGCCGCCGCACAGGAGGCTCGCGCCGCGCTCAACGAAACCAATGTCAGAATCCAGACGGTTGAGAGCGTTGCCCGCGCCGCCCTGGTGGAAAACGGCGCTGCGCCTGTGCTCGATCTGACCGAGGAAGTTTTGCCGGTGCAGGAGCCGCCGCTCAGCCAAGGCGAAAGCGAGGCACCGAGCGAGGCGGTTAAGCCAGCGGTCGAACTGCAACCCTCGTTTCTCGCCAATGCACGTGCGTCAGCCATTGCTGCCGCATTGCCGAAGGCTGAAGTCGCGGTTCCGAAGAGAAAACCGAAGTCTGATTTTCGGACCCGTTATATCGCAGCCGGGCTTGTCATCACGGCGGTGTTTGTTGCGGCAGCGGGCGTCGCGTTCAGCCAAGGCGTGCAGGACGGCCGGAACGAAGCACTGCGCAGTGCTGCAATCACCGTGCGGTCGCACGCGGCCGAATACGCGGCGGCGCGCACTCCTCTGGACCGATTGACGGCGCGTGCCGAAGCCGGTGACAGTGCCGCCGAGCTGGCGATTGCCGCGACGTACTTGAGTGAAGCCAAATCTGCACGCGATCCGGCGGCGGGCTTTCACTGGATGACCCGAGCGGCCGTCCACGGCAATGCGGTCGCGCAATATATGCTCGGCACGCTTTATCAGCAGGGCACGGGAACCGCGGTCAATGCGGCATTGGCGATGCGCTGGTATGAAGCCGCAGCGCTGCAGGGCAATCGCAAGGCGATGCACAATCTTGCCGTGGCCTATGCGCAAGGGCTGGCGGGCGTGAAGAGTGCCTCGGAAGCCGTTCGGTGGCTGTCGCGCGCAGCGAACCTCGGTTACGTCGACTCGCAATTCGATCTTGCCGTGCTCTACGAGCGCGGCGACGGCGTGCCCGTGAGCCTGCTGGACGCGTTCAAGTGGTACGCCATCGCCGGCGCGCAAGGTGATGCGGAGTCCAAGTCCAGAATCGACGCGTTACGGACGCAACTGTCTGCAGACGATCTGGCGGCCGCCCAGCGCGCAGCTGACTCATTTCAGGCGCTGCCGTTCAGCGCCGCCGCCAACCTTCCGCCCAAAATCTAGCCGCGGCCTATAGTCTGCGCAGTTCAGGCGGGAGTGTGCGCCTTTACCATGCCCAGATGGCGCGCAAAAAACGACAGCCACGAACCGCCTTCGAAGTTTGGAATCTCGACATGTCCACCCGGATTGACGTGCATCGTCTTTTCCTTGGACGCGAAGGCATTGAACAAGGCGATACCTGTCTCACGCGGCGCAACGGCGTCTTCCCATTGGAAGACAAATTCGACGGGAATGGTGATGGCGTTCGCGGCTTGCTCGAGCGCCGTCGCGCCGGCGCGCAACCCGGCGAGGCCGAACACGGCACACTTGATCCGCGGTTCGCTTGCCACGAACGGAACACCAATGGCGGTCCCCATCGACACTCCCCAATATCCGACCGCGTCGCTCTTTCCGACAAAGTCGAGTTCTTGCGCGGCATCGAGTGCCGCCTTCCATTCCGGTACGGCGCGTTGGGCGCGTTCGGCCATTGTTTTCATCAGTTCAGCCGAGGGGCCGCCGGTGCCTCCGATCCCGCGCACGCGCTCGCCGACCTCTTTGGCCAGTTTTTCGGCCTGCTCGCGGCTGATGCGGTCGCCATGGCCCGGCGCATCGATCGCGAGCGTGGCGTAACCCAGGCGTTGGGCGTATTGGCGCGCGCGCGCCGCCAGGGTTCCGATCTTCTTGTGCTGAGAACCGCCATGGCCCATGAGGACCAGGGGCCGTGCGCCACGGCCAGCTTCCGGTGACCAGATCACTGCTGGCACGCGCTCTCCGGCAACGGTGAGATCGAAGAGACGTTCCGTGACGCCGTTTTCGGTTCGTTCGCGCGTGAAGGTTACCATTCTCGTCCCCTGTGGCTCTTCTGCCAGCGTGGCGATGGCTACCGGCCAGTCAAGACAACATCGCAGGGGTGCGACTTGCGGGGTTCATGGGCCGCTATGGGTGGGAGTGTGCGTGCCTCGAATCGAAGAATCACGCGGTTTGCCGCTGGATTTACCATGTTGGGCGCGTCACTGGATCGGTTACTAAAATTAACATAACGTTCCCGAGGGCGTGAAACGGGACAAAGCATCCCGCTTGGCATTGGGGTCAAACATGAAGCGGCTAGAAGGTGTGCGCTGGATCGCAGCGTGCGGGGTGGTGTTCGCGCTGAGCGGTTGCGGCGGCATGTTGCTGCCCGATCAGAGCGAGATCGGAACCTCCACCTTTCAATCCTACAAATCGGTGCAATACGCCTTCGACCGCATCGCGCTCAGGCACACTTCGGTGACCGACCTGTCGGGTCTTGGCTTCGATGCCGACAAGACGCCGAATGTTCAGGTTCTATCTTATCTCGACATTGTCGAGCATTTCATGCCCAACAGCTCGATGGCCTTCGACAAGCTGGACCCCGCGGTGCAGGACTGCATCATGGCGCGGACCGCCTGTGAGGGTTACGTCTTCAAGGTTGCGCATCACGACTTTTCGCGCAGCGGCAGCCTCTTCCTCGACGTGTTCGGCTTCGTGCACACCACCACCGAAACCGGCTGGACCGCGCAGGTTCTCGTCCTCGTCCAAAACGGCCAAGTGACGCACAAGCTGCTTTCGGGCGAGCCGCATGTCGAGATCGTGCGCGACGATGTGCAGCCGCTCGGCCCGATCCAGAATCTCGGCGGCATGTTCAGCGTCGGCACATCGGTTGCGTTGAAGACGATCAAGTAGGCGTAGCAACGCGAGTATTGCCGGTGCCGGCTACAGGACTCGAACCTGTGACCCCCTGATTACAAATCAGGTGCTCTACCAACTGAGCTAAGCCGGCGTGGGGCGTGAAATACGCTGGCCGAAGGATCGGCGCAACGGCTCAGCTCTTTCCCACCAGCGAAATATGATCCGGCGTCACAGCGCCGCCCGATAAGATCATGGACATCGCCTGGTCGCTTTGCAGGTCTGTCTGGATCAAGCGGGCATAGGGCACGATCTGCAGATAACCCGAGGTCGGGTTGGGCGCGGTTGGCACATAGACCGCGGCGAGCATCTCGCCGGTATTGGCGTCAGGAAATGTGTGCATGACGAAGCCGATGGCCTTCAGGCCCTGGCTCGGGAAATCGAGCAACACAACACGCTGGGCACCTCCCGGTTTCTGGCGCAGCACGTCGACCAGTTTCTTGGCGGCCGAGTAGACCATCTGCACGCCAGGGATACGGGTGATGATGGCTTCGAGCAGCACGATCAGCTGCTGGCCGACGACGCGGCTCGCCAGCGCGCCTATGGTGTAGAGTGCCAGCATCGCCACGATCACGCCGATCGCATAACGGAACGCGTCATTGTCCAGCCATGGCTTGAGAACGGGAAAATTGATGTCGAGAAATACTGTGAGTTCGACCGCCAAGGGGTGACCCCAGCTTGACAGCGTGGTCAGGAAGAAATCGAAAACCAGCCACACGATGATCAGCGGCGTGACGGTCAGCAGGCCCGCAATCAGGTTGGCTTGAAAGTTCGCCTGCAGGTGGCGATGGCGCGCCGGCGCGTCGGTCATGTCTGTCCCGCCTGACGGGCACTTTGCAAAGCAGCCCTGAGGTGCTTAAGGGTGGACGGATTCGCTCGGGAAGTTAATCTCCCGCCCCCCACAAAGAGCAGCCACGGCAATATGAAACGCGTCCTGATCACCAGTGCCATACCGAGCGTCAATGGCGTCAAGCATCTGGGCAATCTCGTCGGCTCGATGCTTCCGGCCGACGTGTTTGCCCGCTTTTGCCGCGCGCGCGGCTATGACACCTTGTCGATCTGCGCGACGGACGAGCATGGCGCGCCGATTGAGCTCGCCGCTGCCGAAGATGGGATCGCCGTCAAGGAGTATTGCGACAAGTGGCACGCCGTTCAGAAGGATTTGGGTGACCGCTTTGGACTCTCCTGGGATCATTTCGGGCGCTCGTCATCGCCGCAGAACCGGGCATTGACGGAACATTTTGCGCGTGCGCTGTGGAAAAATGGGCTTCTGGAGGTTCGCACCACCAAACAGGCCTATTCGGCGACGGACGGGCGGTTTCTTCCCGACCGCTACGTCATCGGAACGTGTCCGCACTGCGGCTATGACCGCGCGCGCGGCGACCAATGCGAGAACTGCACGCGCGTCCTCGATCCAATCGACCTGATCGATCCGCGTTCGGCGGTTTCCGGCGCCAGGGACATCGAGATCCGCGACAGTCAGCATCTCTTCCTGAAGCAGTCGAAGTTTGTCGACAAGTTGCGCGCCTGGATCGCCGGCCATGTCCACGACTGGCCGGTGCTGGTGACGTCGATTGCCAACAAGTGGCTGGACGAGGGGCTGCAGGATCGCGGCATCACGCGTGATCTGGAGTGGGGCATTCCGGTGCCTGACGACATCGCCGGCGGACAGCTGAAGGGGAAAGTATTCTACGTCTGGTTTGACGCGCCGATCGAATATATCGGCGCGACAAAGGAGTGGGCCGACAAGAACAGTCTCGGCGACGATGCCTGGCGCGACTGGTGGTACGGCGACAAGGCCAAGGACGTGACCTATTTCGAGTTCATGGGCAAGGACAATGTACCGTTCCACACCATCATATTTCCGGCGATGATCATGGGCACCGGCGAGCCTTGGAAGCTCGTCGATCGGCTCAAGGGATTCAATTACATCAACTATGACGGCGGGAAGTTCTCCACCTCTGGAAAGCGGGGCCTGTTCATGGACTCGGCGCTGGAGATCCTGCCGGCCGACTACTGGCGCTACTATCTCATGGCCAACGCGCCGGAGAGTTCGGACAGCAATTTCACGTGGGAGCATTTCGCGGGTGTGATCAACAAGGACCTGGCGGATGTGCTGGGCAACTTTGTCAATCGCGTGACCAAGTTCTGCGTCGCGCGCTTCGACGGCAAAGTGCCTTCGGAGGGCGTATATGGCGAAGACGAAAACGCTCTATGCGCAGAGCTTGATAGGCGGGTTGCACAGTATACGGACTATCTCGAGGCGCTCGAATTTCGCAAAGCATTGGGTGAATTGCGCGCGATCTGGGTTGCAGCCAATGAATACATCACGCGCTCTGCGCCCTGGACGCATTTCAAGAATGACCGGGCCCAGGCCGCGGTGGGTATCCGCATGGGCCTGAACCTCGTCCATCTTTTCGGACATCTCGCCTGGCCCGTGATGCCGAACGCCGCCCGCGCGATCCATCACGCCATTCAGGATTCGCCGCCCGTCATTCCATGGCCCGACGAACCGATGAAGGAATTTCTGGATCAGCTCGAACCAGGTCAGGCAATCAATCCGCCGGACGTTCTGTTCGCAAAAATTACGGACGAACAGGTCGCCGACTGGCAATTGCGCTTTGGCGGCATGGGCGAGTCATGACGGTCGTGCGTCTCACTCCGGACGATGCGGTGGCACTGCAAAGCATCCGCCGCGAAGCGTTGTTGTTGCATCCGACCGCATTCTCGGCGGACCCGGAAATCGAGAGCAAATTGACCGCGAACGACTGGCGCGAGCGGCTCAAGAACCGCGTCTGGTTCGGCGGCAAGCTTGACGGCGGGCTCTGCGGCATGGCGGCATTTTCGACCGAAGCCTCGAGCAAGACGCGCCATACAGGTCACCTCGGTTCGATGTATGTGCGCAAGGATGCGCGCGGTTCCGGCCTGGCCGATGAACTCATGAAGGCATTTGTCGAGCACGCAACTTTGCACGTCGAGCAGGTCGTGCTGACCGTCGAGGCGTCGAACGCGCGCGCAATCAAGTTTTATGAGCGGCACGGATTTCGCACGATCGGCCGGACGCCGCGCTCTCTGCTGGTCGACGGCACATACTATGACGAGTTGCAAATGTTCCGGACGGTGTCCGCCAGCGATTAGATTCGCCGCCAGCCGTCGCGGCCGAGCGCTTCCATCGGCTTGAAGCGTGTCTTGTAAGACATCTTCTCGCTGCCTTCGACCCAATATCCGAGGTAGACGTGCGGCAGTTCGCGGTCGCGCGCCTCGCGGACGTGATCGAGGATCATGTGGGTTCCCAGACTGCGTTCGTCCTCGCCCGGATGGAAAAAACTGTAGACCATCGACAGACCATCGCGCAGCAGATCGGTGAGAGCGCAGGCGATCAGCGGACCAGGCTTACCATCATGACTGTGGCGCCGGTATTCGATGATTTGAGTATCGACAGGTGTCTCCTCGACCATCGCGACATAGTCGAACAGTCCCATGTCCGACATGCCGCCACCGGAATGACGCGAGTCGAGATAGGTACGCAGCAGCGCGAACTGTTCGCGCGTGGCTTCGGCAACGACTTCGCTGCGTACCAGATCCTCATTGCGGCGCGCGATCCGCCGCTGGTTGCGCGAATGCTCGAACTCTCCGGCCAGAATACGCACGGACACACAAGCCGAGCAGCCCTCGCAGGCCGGCCGGTAGGCGATCGATTGGCTGCGGCGGAAGCCGGAGTGCGTAAGCGCTTCGCTGAGCGGCTGGGCATAGGTTCCGGTGAGGCGCGCGAACACCTTGCGTTCGGTCTGTCCAGGCAAATACGGGCAGGGCCCGCCTGGCGTCAGAAAAAACTGCGGTATGCGTGTGTTGGTTTGATCGGTCACATCTCAATCCGAAGGCCCACAGTCCGAATTATGTCAAAGGTCAGCCGGTTAACGCCAGCCCGCTGGCTGAGAATTGCAAGTTAGAGTTGATGACCAGGCGGAACGGGCGGGGCTTCGCGCAGCAGAACAATGCTAAGGCGCCGGTTGGCAGAGGCGTTGGGGTCCTCGGGAAGCAGCGGCTCGGAGCCCGCTTTTCCCGCCACTTCGTAGATCCGGTCCTGCACCAGCCCGCCGGCGGCAAGCAGCGCTCGGGCGGCGTTGGCGCGGGCTGAGGAGAGTTCCCAGTTCGTCGTGCCGTTCGGCCCTTCGAACGTTGCCGCTTCGGTGTGGCCGCTGATTGAAACGCGATTGGGCAGTCGGTCGATGATTCGTCCGACTTCTGCCAGGAGACGCTTTGTATAGGGCATGGGCTCGGAAGTACCCTGCTGAAACATCGGCCGGCCATCCTGATCCACGAGTTGAATGCGCAAACCCTCAGGCGTGTTGTCGATCATGACCTGACGCGAGAGTGCCGCGATGTCGGGATTGTCGTGAATCGCCTGGTGGATCGCTTCCGCGGCGTGCGCGAAATCGCCGTCCTGTGCGGACGCGCTCGAGTGACTGTCCGAGGCTGCGTCGGCGCCTTGGCCGCTCGCATTCGCCGCACCGCCATGCACCGAACCAGCTTGGGTGGAATGGGTCGGGTTGGTGGGAGAGGAGGGGCTGTTCTTCTGGAAGACCGAAGCAGCGCCGCCAGCTCGCGAGCTTTCCTCGCCCATCACCTTGCCGCCGAGAACACCGCCGGCGCCGCTGACAGTCTCGGCGATGCTTTGCGGCGCGAAATAGTCGGCAATGCCCCGCTTTTGTTCCGGCGTCGTTGTGTTGATCAGCCACATGAGCAGGAAGAACGCCATCATGGCCGTGACGAAGTCGGCGTAGGCGACTTTCCACGCGCCGCCATGATGGCCGCCGTGTCCGCTTTTCTTGATACGCTTGATAATGACCGCGCCGTCGCTGGCCATGGCCCTCGATCCCACTCAAATTACCCTCGAAAGGCGGGTCGCGCGGTCTTTTCGCCGCGTCATAGCTCGCCTAACGTGCCGGAGAGAATGCTCCTTAGGCTCTTAACCGAGTGTGAAACGACATGGCTTTTGACCTCCGCGCCTTCCGCACCGCGCTTGGTTCGTTTCCAACCGGAGTTGCGGTTGTGACCACATCGGCGAGCGCCGAGCAGCATATGGGCATCACGGTGAACTCGTTCACCTCGGTCTCGCTCGATCCACCCCTGGTGTTGTGGTGCCTGGACAAGAAGTCGGATCGTTACCACGCGTTTACCAATTCCATGAGCTACACGGTAAGTATTCTTGGTACGGACCATCAGGACGTGTCATCGCGCCTTGCAAGGCAGGGCAGTCACAGCCTGGACGGCATCGGCCTGAACGATACCGAACTTGGCCCGCCTGCGCTCGCCGACGCGCTCGCCGTCTTCGAGTGCAAGGCCGAGGCAGTGCACGACGCAGGCGACCATGCGATTCTGATCGGAAGAGTGCTGCGCTTTTCGCGCCATGCGCACGGCGAGCCGCTGGTCTTCTTTCGTGGCAAATACGGGTCGCTCGCGCAAACCTCCTGATCGCGCTCGTAAATTGTGCTGTCGCATTAGCTTCACTCAATCGTCACATCCCTGTCTCGCGCGACTGGAATCCATGCCCTGGGCAGAAGGGCGCGGCATCTAAAGCGAACCCTCTCCCGGGACATATTTCGAGAGGGGTTTCATGCAGGGGAAAACTTTACTGATGGCCGGAGTTGCGGCCGTCGCCTTGGTCGCATCCAGCGATGCCGGCCTTGCCAAGACGAAGCATCACACCACACCGGCGGCAACATCGAGTTCCGATGCGGCGACTCCGGCCGCCTCGAACGGACCGAGCAATGCTGAGCTCGCCGACCGTCTGTCAGCGCTTGAGGCGGAACTGGCGGCGGATCACGAGCACCAATCTTCCGATCACACCAGGCTGTCGACGCTGGAGCAGAGTTTCAATGATGTGGTCTGGACGTTCGACAATGGCCGGCCGACGATCAAGTCGGGCGACGGCCGTTTCACGATGTCGCTTCGCGCAAGGTTCCAGACGGACTTTGCTGGCTTTATGCAACATACCGCTCATAGCCCAGCCGACCTGAGTTCGGGCGCTGTACTTCGTCGTGCATATTTCGGTGTCGAAGGAACCGCATATCACGATTTTGCATACGAGATTCGGCTTAATGCTGGTGGTTCAGACGGCGGCAATGCCGGCGCATCAGGCGTTCCCAACGCCGGCGAAGGTGATCCGTTGCTGAACAAAGCCCAGGTCACTTACACCGGCTTGAATCACTGGCACTTTAGCGTTGGCGTACTCGAGCCGGCCTTGATGTTCGAAGGCACGACATCATCTGCTTCGCTCATTTTCCTGGAGCGTCCAGAGATCGACAACATCGCTGCTGACTCCTTCGGCGCGGGCGACTCGCGTCGCGGCATCGAAGTGGGCTGGCAAATGACCGATGCACTGTGGGCGGGCGATAACATCAACATCACGGCGGCGTTCACCGGCGGCAAAACCGGATCGACGGCCGGCCACGGCAACGGTGGCGACGAGCAAGCGCAAGTTCTGGGGCGGATTTCGGATCGCGTCTGGACCGACGGCGCGCGCTCCAATATCGCTGTTGCCGTCAGCGGCGGTTATGTTCCCTATACGGGTTCGATTGCAAATGGAGCGACGGCTCAGTTCTTCGATTTTCGTGACCGGCCGGAGATCCGAGTCGATGGAACGCGTTTAATCGATACGACAAAAATCGCTGCTAAAACTGGCCATATGATCGCCCTGGATCTTGGTGGAAATTGGGAGAATTTCTTTCTTGGCGGCGAGTGGGCTCAGTTCACGATGGACCGTCAATGCGGGGTGGGAAGTGGAATAGCTAGTTGCGTCTCGGCGCTGTCAGTGGCGGACCATCCCAACTTCTCGGGCTGGTACGCTGAAGCTTCGTGGATACTGACCGGCGAAACCAAGTCGTATTCGGCGTCTGCGATCAACAACGAGGCGGGCGGTTTCCAAGCTCCAGTTCCATCGCGTCCATTCTCATTCAGCGGCGATTCTTGGGGTGCGTGGGAACTGGCAGTTCGCTATAGCGACACGGATCTGAACTGGCACCAGCCGCAAACGGCGTTATTTGGCGTTCACCTAGCGGGCATTCCCGGCGGAGACGAGCGCATCATTGCTGTTGCGCTGAACTGGTATCTGAACCGGAACGTTCGGCTCATGCTCGATGACAATATCGTTACTCTGCAAAAGGGCACCGCGGCGGTTCACAACAGTCTTGGTCAGAATGTGAACATCGTCGGCGTTCGCCTGCAGTTCGCAAACTAGGAGCACCGCCAGCAGAGTTGGCGCTTGAAACAGGGAGCCGAGGCTCTCAACTGAAAGAGGAAAAGATGAGAACGATGTTCAAGTCACTGGTCGGAGCGGTTGCAGGGATCGCAATGACTGCAACGGCAACGATGGCAGGAGATATTTCGGGCGCCGGCGCGACGTTTCCCTATCCGATCTATGCGAAGTGGGCGGGCGCCTACAAAGGCGTGAGCGGTGTAGGCCTAAACTACCAATCCATCGGCTCGGGCGGCGGTATCGCCCAAATCAAAGCCAAGACCGTCACGTTCGGCGCATCGGACATGCCACTTCAACCGGCACAGCTGAATGCCGGCGGCATGATACAATTTCCGACCGTGATCGGTGGCGAAGTTGCGGTCTATAACGTGAAAGGAATTGGCTCCGGGCAGCTTGTACTTGACGGTGCTACGCTGGCGAATATCTACCTCGGACACATCTCTCGCTGGAACGATCCTGCGATCAAGAGACTCAATCCTTCGCTGAATCTCCCGGAGCAGGCGATTGCAGTGGTGCATCGCTCTGACGGATCGGGCACCACCTTTGTGTTTGCGACATACCTTTCGCGTGTGAATTCGGAGTGGAAGACCAATGTTGGCGCGGCGACATCCGTCGACTGGCCGGTTGGCATCGGCGCCAAGGGCAACGAAGGCGTGGCCGGCAATGTGGCGCAGACCGCTGGCGCGATTGGCTACGTCGAATATGCCTATGCGCAAGTCAACCATCTGAGCTATGCGAAGATGCTCAACAAGGAAGGCAAGCTTGTTGAGCCGTCGCTGGCTACGTTCGGCGCAGCCGGGTCGCATGCGGATTGGGGAGCCGCAGCGCAGAACAATTTCTATGTCATCTTGGTCGACGAGCCGGGCGCAGACTCCTGGCCAATCACGGCGACTACCTACATCATCATGTACAAACAGCCCGTCGATCCGGCTGCTTCCGCTGACGCGCTGAAATTCTTCAAGTGGGCGTATGCAAGCGGTGACGATATGGCAAGGAGCCTGACCTACGTGCCGCTGCCGCAGAACGCGGTGCAGGCGATCGAGAACAGCTGGAAACAAATCCAAGGTTCGGGAATGTAATCGCGCCGCGAAGTGCTTCGACGGGGGCGGAGGCAACTCCGCCCCCGTTTCATTTCGGCAGCGGCCGCGAGAGCATAGGGCGATGACGCGTCTTACGATTCGGATCGACTTTGGAAACGGCGCCGCACTCGGGCCTGGCAAGGTGCGGTTGCTGGAGCTGGTCGCAGAAACCGGCTCCATTCGAAAGGCCGCGGTGGCCATGAAAATGAGCTATCGCAAGGCCTGGTTGCTGCTAAAGGCGCTCAAGGACGCCTTTGGCGAGCCACTGGTCGACGCGTCGGCGGGCGGGAAGGCCGGAGGCGGCGCCCGGCTGACGCCTCTGGGTGCCTTCGTCGTCTCGCGGTACCGACGCCTCGAGGTGGCGGCCACGAGGGCAGGAAGGGCCTCGATATCCGGTTTAACGAGACGGATTGTCCCGATTCCCGCCAAAAAAACGCCTCGACGCAGGCCCCGGCGGCTCTAACCCACCTGCGAGTTATTCGCATAAACGCGGCATTGCCGCTCACAATCCGTTCACAACTTGCATAATAACATAACGCTACTTATTTTATCCTGGCTTAGTGATAAGGCCCATGCAGTCCTTCGATCGCGACCTTTTGATAGTCCTTCACGACGTGGCGCGAACATTGCGCACCCGCTTCGACCAAAAGGCGCGTGCCACGCATGCAATGACCCGGGCGCAGTGGCAAATCCTCTCGCGCCTCGACCGTCAACCGGGAATGTCCCAGAACGAAATGGCCGCAATCTGCGAAGTTGAGCCGATCACTGTCGCGCGACTCGTAGACCGTCTGGAAGCGCGCGGCCTGGTCGAACGCCGCGCAGATCCGAGCGACCGGAGAATTCGCCGCCTGCATTTGCTGCCTGCGGCAAAACCCATAGTGGAAACGATCCATCAAGCGCGCGAATACATGAATTCGCGCATCACGGCGGGGCTCGACGAGGACACAAGAAACACGCTGATCGACGCCCTGCTGGTGATCAAGGAAAATTTGGCAAATGAGGCACGGACCGGCGTCAAGCTGGCCGCTGCCGGGGAGTAGCATTCGAATGTCGGCAATGAGAACGGATACCGCGGACTACCTTTCGCCGGGGATCGGCTCGCGCGTACGCGACTGGGCCGGCGCGCTGTGGGCCGACCGTGCCCGTCTGCGGCGCTTTGCGATGGTCTGGGGCGTTGGGATCGTCGCGGTCCTGGCGGTCTACTTCTGGCTGACCGGCGGCCGCTACATTTCTTCCGACGACGCCTATATCCATGCCGCAAAACTTATGGTCTCCACCGATGTGTCCGGTTTGGTTCAGGATGTCGATGTCCATGAGGGCCAGAGCGTTCGCAAAGGCGATGTCCTCTTTCGCCTTGATCCGCATCCCTTTCGGATCGCGGTGGACAATGCCAAGGCAACGCTGGCGCAGTCCGTGCTCGATGTTGAAGGTTTTAAAGCGCAGTACCGTTCTGCGCTCGGACAGATCGGTGCCCAGCAGGCGCAAGTTCACCTCGCAGGCCTGACCTACAATCGCTATGTCGCGCTAGCCCACCAGAATG
Source organism: Pseudomonadota bacterium (assembly GCA_025360685.1). Classification (GTDB taxonomy): domain Bacteria; phylum Pseudomonadota; class Alphaproteobacteria; order Micropepsales; family Micropepsaceae; genus Rhizomicrobium. Next base: position 1,326 of record JANYBR010000111.1, on the reverse strand, counting down.
CCGTGGCGCCCGCGCAGGTCGATCAGGCGCGCGGTACGCTTCAGAGCGCGCAAGCGACTTTGGTTTCGCTTCAGCAGCAGGCGCAACTGGCACTGTCGCATCTCAATGGCAATCCCAATCTGCCGGCTGAGCAAACCCCTTCCTATCAACGGGCACTTGCTGCTGTCGCCGAGGCGCAACGTCAGCTCGACCACACCATCGTCAGGGCGCCGTTCGATGGCATCGTTTCCGCGGTGGACTCGCTGCAACCCGGAACGATCGTGATTTCGGCCATGTCTGCGTTCAGCACGACCAGCGCGGTCGGTCTTGTCGCGAGCAAGAACATTTGGGTTGACGCCAACTTGAAGGAAACAGAACTCACCTATGTTCGAAACGGCAATCCGGTAGAAATCAGCGTCGACGCGTACCCCGATCACACCTGGAGCGGGCACGTCGATGCCATCAGCGCGGGAAGCGATTCCACCTTCTCCGCACTCCCGGCCGAAAACTCGAGCGGCAATTGGGTGAAGGTCGTTCAACGCATTCCAGTCCGCATCAAGATCTATCAAAGACCCGGCGATCCTCCGCTGCGGGCCGGCATGAGCACTGTGATATCGGTCGATACGGGACACCGGCGCTGGTATCGCTTGCTGCACGGCAGCTGATCGTTCGAGGGGCATTATTCCAATGCGCAAGGATGCTCCGGGTCATACGGCGGAATCATACACCAACAAAATTGAGCTCTGGATCGTGCTCGGCGCGTCGATGGCCGGCCTGTTCATGCAAACTCTCGACAGCACGATCGCGAACGTCGCGCTGCCCTATATGCAAGGAAGCCTGCAAGCTTCGCGCGATCAGATCACCTGGGTTCTGACATCCTACATCGTGGCGTCGGCCATCATGACCGCGCCGGTCGGCTGGATCGCGTCGCGGTTCGGCAAACGCAATTTCATGATCGTTTGCCTGACCGGCTTTACGATCACATCGATGATGTGCGGTGCGGCCCAATCGCTCGATCAAATGATCATGTTCCGCTTGCTGCAAGGCGCGTTCGGTGCCGGTCTTTCGCCGCTATCCCAAGCGGTGATGCTCGATCTTTATCCGCCGGAGAGGCGCGGCAATATCATGGCGTTGTGGGGCATGGGCGTGATGCTCGGCCCCATCCTCGGACCCACGCTAGGCGGCTATCTGACCGATGCGTACAATTGGCGATGGGTTTTCTACGTCAACGTCCCGGTCGGTATCGCATCGATCGCCGGCATCTGGCTGTTCTTCAAGGACAGCCCGCGTGACGAGGGTCTGAAATTCGATTGGTTTGGTTTTGGCGCGCTGGCGATCGGGCTGGGC
>JANYBR010000078.1 GCA_025360685.1 Pseudomonadota bacterium | reverse complement strand
CCTCAAGGCGACGAAGGACCTGATGCGGCGCTTCCGGGTGCCGACCCAGAACTGCGTGCTGGCGCATCTGACAGTGCAGATGGAGGCGATCGAGAAGAAGAACGCCCCGCTGGATCTGATGTTCCAGTCGATCTCCGGCTCGGAGGGCGCGAACAAGAACTTCGGCGTCTCGGTGCGGCTGCTCGACGAGGCGTGGGATCTGACGAAGCGCGAGGGGACGGCGCAGGGCCCCAACGTGATGTACTTCGAGACCGGCCAGGGCACCGCGCTGTCGGCGAACGCGCACCACGACACCGACCAGGTGACGATGGAGGCCCGGGCCTACGGGCTGGCACGCCGCTACAAGCCCTTCCTGGTCAACTCGGTGGTGGGCTTCATCGGGCCCGAATATCTGTTCGACGGCAAGCAGATCATTCGCGCCGGCCTCGAAGACCATTTCTGCGGCAAGCTGCTCGGCCTGCCGATGGGTGTCGACGTCTGCTACACCAACCATGCCGACGCCGACCAGGACGACATGGACACGCTGCTCACCGTGCTGGCGGTGGCCGGCTGCACCTATGTCATGGGTGTGCCCGGCGCGGACGATGTGATGCTTTCCTATCAGAGTACGTCGTTCCACGATGCACTCTACGTCCGCGACGTTCTCGGCCTGAAACCGGCGCCGGAATTCGAAGCCTGGCTGATGCGCATGGGCATCATGGACGAGAGCGCCAAAATTCGCCCGCGCCTCGCGGGAACCGAGGCGGCACGTCTCCTCCAATTCGCGAGGCGGTCGTGAGCGAACAGGACGATTGGCACGCACTCGCCGCCTATACGCCGGCGCGCGTTGCGCTTGGACGGACCGGCAGCGGACTGCCGACCCGGCGTGTTCTGGAGTTTCAGCTGGCGCACGCCCGAGCGCGCGACGCGGTTCATATGCCCTTCGCTGCGCGCAAGGTGGCGGACGCGCTCAATCGGCCGGGCACGCTCCTGGCCACGACCGAGGCAACCGATCGCCACACCTTTTTGATGAATCCCGACGCCGGCCGCCGCCTCAGCGCCGCTTCGCGCCTGCAGCTCAAGCGCGGCAACTACGATGCGGCGCTCGTCGTCGCCGATGGATTGTCCGCGACGGCTATCCACGCCCATGGCGCGGCGCTGGCACGTCTCATCTTGGCCAGCCTGCCGGACCTGGCGTGGGCGCCAGCGGTGATCGTCACTGGCGGCAGGGTTGCGATCGGCGACGAGATCGCTGAGACACTGGGGGTCGAGCTGAGCATTGTCCTGATCGGTGAGCGCCCCGGACTCAGTGCTGACGACGCGGTCGGCATCTACCTCACATTCGCGCCACGGCCCGGTATCACCAAGGATTCCGATCGCAACTGCATATCCAATGTCCGCCCGGGCGGTCTGCCGCTCGCGGACGCAGCACACCGCCTCGCCTGGCTGGTGAGCGAATCGCGGCGGCTGAAGTTGACCGGCGTCGAGCTGAAAGAAGACGCGCCGGACCTGCGAAGTGTTTCGCACACTGCTAGTCTGCCACCGTGAATCAGCGGGGAAACGCACATGGCCTGGCTTTCCAAGTACCAACCACAACTTCTCAGCCTTCTTCGTATTGTCGCGGGGCTCCTGTTCCTGGAGCACGGCATGCAGAAGATTCTCCATTTTCCACCGATGCCGGCGGCGATGCTCGCCGCGATCCCGGCAAACTTCATTCCTGTCATCATGGCAGCGGGCTTGATCGAGCTGGTCGGCGGCGCACTTATAACTTTGGGAATTTTCACGCGCCTTACGGCATTCATCTGCTCTGGCGAGATGGCGATCGGCTACTGGGTCGTTCACTTTTCGCGCGGCGGGTTTTTTCCCGCGTTGAACGGTGGTGACGCGGCAATTCTATTCTGCTTCGTTTTTCTATTCATTGCAGCTGCGGGTCCAGGTTCAATCGCACTCAGCCGATCCGATAAACTTTGAATCGAATGCGCGGCAATTTGTTTGCACGCCGGTAGCGGGCAGCGGCTAGCGTCGGGCCATGGATGCAATGGCCATCTCCCTCTCCGGGCTCAGGGCGAGCGCGGCGCAATTCGAGACCAGTGCCTCGAACATCGTGCGCGCCAGCCTTCCGGCCGCGCACGACGCAGCGCCCAGCCAAAGCAGCAATCCGCCGCCTCCGCTCTCCATGTCGGGCCTGGATTTCGGCGCCGATCTGGTGGGCATGACCATGGCGCTCGCCAACTACCGCGCCAACATCGCCGCGATCAAAGTCGAAGATCGCATGTGGAAGTCTACGGTCGACCTTATCGGCTGACCGAAGCCGGTCTAGTGTCGGTGTATGCACGGCTCGCCGCCCCTCACGCCGGAAATCGTCCTTCGCGCCTATGCCGAGGGAATATTCCCGATGGCCGAGCGCCGCGACGATCCGGACCTATACTGGATCTCTCCCGAACTGCGCGGGGTCATTCCGTTCGAATCCTTTCACGTCCCTCGCCGCCTGGCGCGTACGGTCAAAAGCGACCGCTTCACGGTCTCCGCCGACATCGCATTCACCGACGTGATGCGGGCATGCGCCGCTCCGGCGGAAGGACGGCTCAACAGCTGGATCAACGATGAGATCGTGCGCCTCTACACGGCGCTGCACGCCGGCGGGCACGCGCATTCGATCGAGTGCTGGCGGAACGGCGGACTGGTCGGGGGACTCTATGGCGTGAGTCTGGGCGGCGCGTTCTTCGGCGAGAGCATGTTCTCGCTCGAGCGCGACGCGAGCAAAGTGGCGCTGGTACACCTGATGGCCAGGTTGAAGGCCGGATCATATGTACTTCTGGATACTCAGTTTCTGACACAGCACCTGACGCAATTCGGTGCCATCGAGATTCCCCGTGATGCCTATCTGGCGCGCCTGCGCGCCGCGCTCAACCATCACGCCTACTGGCCGGCGTCCTCGGGAAGCGCGGTCGGCTTTTCGTTGTCGCTGGCATCGGGCGAGGCTGGCTTGACCGGCTTGAGCGGACCGGCTGCGACTGTCTGGCCGGGCGTGTTCGCTTTGCAGGTGATTACCCAGACATCGTAGATCGGGTGCTCCATCCCGTTCAGTCCCGGACTGGACGCATACATCCATCCGGAAAATACGCGCCGCGCCGGCTTGTCCGGCCGGTGGTCGTCGATCTGCACGAAAGCGGCCGTCTCCGGCGTTTCGGATTGCGGCGTCGAATAGCAGTAGCGCGCGGTGATTGTCAGCGTGGCGTACTGGATGGATTTGCCGATGGGCGCCACCAGCGCCGTCGGCCGGCCTGTGATCTTGTCCAGTCCGCGCATGATCAGAATCAGCGGCCCGCCCGCCCGCGGCGGCGCCGGCGGTAGGGCATCATCGGTTTTGTCGGCCGGCCTCGGCGAGGGCATGACCGCCAGCGCCGGCGCGGCGATCAACGCGCCCAGGACGGTCAGCAGGAACGCGCGTGCCGATCTGCTCATTTGCCGCCCGGTTTCTTGTCGTTGTTTCCACCGCCGATAAAGCGTCCCACCAGGCCCATCAAGTCGACCGAACCCTGCACGTTGGTGATGGCGCCACCCGGCGACAGCATCTTGTCGCTGCCGCCCGGCGAAATC
>JANYBR010000069.1 GCA_025360685.1 Pseudomonadota bacterium | reverse complement strand
ATCACGTGGTTCGACAATTTCTGCGTTCTTCTGCGCCGGGACGGGCAGGCACAGCTCGTCTACAAGCACGCGATCTCGACCGTCATGCCGCTGGGACCGATCCAGCTGCAGGACGAGACGCCGGCCGCGGCGGAGACCGTCTAAAGAAGAAACCTCGCGGCCATGACGGCGCGCGCGATTCGACACTCACGGCGATCGTCGTGCATGTGGAGCCCAAGGCGCGCGCCGCAGGGGCGCGCATCGACCGCGATGCGGAGATGCGGCTTGCGGAGGCGATCGGGCTAACCGCTGCGATAGGCCTCAAAGTCGTCGCCTCGAAAATCGTTCCCTTGGTTCACCCCACTCCGGCAACGTTGATCGGAAGCGGCAAGGTCGACGAGATCGCGGGCGACGCGCGGGCGTTCGAACCGGAAGTGATCATCGTCAACGCCCAGCTCTCGCCGGTGCAGCAACGCAATCTGGAAAAAGCCTGGAGCACGAAGGTGCTCGACCGCACGGCACTCATTCTGGAAATTTTCGGCGAGCGGGCGCGCACGCGGGAAGGGCGGCTACAGGTCGAGTTCGCGCACCTGACCTATCAACGCAGCCGGCTGGTGCGCAGCTGGACGCACCTTGAGCGGCAACGTGGCGGCTTCGGCTTTCTCGGTGGTCCGGGCGAAACGCAGATCGAAACCGACCGTCGCCTGATCGGCGAACGGCTCGCCAAGATCCGGCGCGAGCTCGAAGGCGTCAAACGCACGCGCGGCATTCAGCGCCAAGCGCGCAGGCGCGTGCCGTTTCCGGTGATCGCACTGGTCGGCTACACCAATGCGGGCAAGTCGACCTTGTTCAACAAGCTGACCGCCTCCGATGTCATGGCGAAGGATCTGTTGTTCGCGACGCTCGATCCGACGATGCGCGGTCTCAAGCTTCCGAAGGGCACGAAGGCGATCCTTTCGGACACGGTCGGCTTCATCGCCGATCTGCCCGTCGAACTGGTCGCCGCGTTCCGCGCCACGCTCGAGGAAGTTCTGGAAGCCGACATCATCGTCCACGTCCGCGACGCCTCGCATGCCGAGAGCAGCGCCCAGAAAGTCGACGTACTGAAGGTTCTGCACGAGCTGGGCATCGAGGCGGGAGTGGATCGCCCGTTCGTCGAGGTGCTGAACAAGATCGACCTGCTGGCGCCGGACGTCCGCTCGGGACTGCTGCTCGCCAACGGTCGGCCGGATGGACCCATCGCGGCTTCCGCTGTCACTGGCGATGGACTGGACAAGTTGCTGACGCGTTTCGAGGAAGAGTTGACGGGTGCCAACATCCGCTTCCGCCTGATGTTGCCACACGCCGACGGCGAAGGGCTCGCCTGGGTCTATCGCCATGCGCAGGTGCTCAAACGCAGCGACAAGGCGAAGGGCGTGGAGCTGACTCTGGCGATCAATCCACAGGATGTGGACAGATTTTCCAGCCGTTTCTCCACCAATGTTCTAACCAAATCAGCGGGCTAGAGCGGGGAGTTCATTTGCCTGTGGATGTTGCGACGTACTCTAAAACTTACTTATTCATGTCATGGCCCGCCGGAGTGCGGGCCACCCAGGTGACGCGGGACCGGAACATCGCAAGAAAGGTCTCAGACCAATTCTTCCGACAGAGAATCTCTCATCAACTGGGTGGCCCGCACTCCGGCGGGCCATGACAATTTGAGAAAAGCAGCACGGACAAAGATTCAAGCCTTCGTCTTCGCTTCGAGCCAAAGCGCTTCCAGCTCCTCGAGCGATGTCTCGGGCGCCATGCGGCCCTGGGACTTGAGCTCGGTTTCAATCCACGCCCAGCGCCGCATGACCTTCGCATTCGTCGCGCGCAGCGCCGCCTCGGGATCAACCTTGAGGTGCCGCGCCAGGTTGGCGATGACGAACAGCAGGTCACCGACTTCGCCTTCGAGCTCGGCCTGGGATGCACCTGCCTCACGCGCCGCAACGATCTCGCCGGCTTCCTCGGCGACCTTTTCCAGCACGCGTTCGGCGGAATTCCAATCGAACCCGACGCTTGCAAGCCGCTTCTGAAGCTTTTCCGCACGCAGCAGCGCGGGCAGGGCGCGCGACACATCGTCGAGCAGGCCAGCCTTTTGCGGCTTGGCCGCGCGCTTGCGCCGCTTGTGATCTTCCCAGGCCACCGTCTGTGTTGCGGCGTCGGCCACAGCGGCACCTTCGCCGAAAACGTGCGGATGGCGCGCGATCATCTTGCCTGTGATGGCTTCGATAACATCGCCGAAGGCGAAGAGGCCGGCTTCCTCGGCCATGCGCGCGTGATAGACGGTCTGAAGCAGCAGGTCGCCCAGTTCATCCTTCAGGCCCGGCCAGTCCTTGTCCTCGATAGCGCCTGCGACCTCATAGGCTTCCTCGATCGTGTAAGGCGCGATGGTCTCGAACGTCTGTTCGACGTCCCACGGGCAGCCCCGGTCCGGATCGCGCAGACGTCGCATGATTTCGAGCAGGTCGGCGATGTCTCGGCTGGGCTTGGCCATGGCCGTTGACTACACGCAGGTCGGGGCAGGTGCAAAGCGGCGGTTTCGCAGGAGCGCGGTGCCAGGGCTCCTTTTTCCGGGCATCATTCCGATTATCGTATAAGTAATATTATGGGAAATATTGGGGCGATTGGGCGTGCCCGATGATCGCCATAGACTTGGCCGCCGCGATCGCGCCACCGCTATCGATACGGCGTTATATTTACTTGGACACCGGCAGCGAGATTTTTCCAGGGTTCTCTTGAACCGTGACGGTCAAATCACCAATTGCACTAAATCCCCACAAGTGCGCAGGCAGCGACGCGGAACTCCCCGCTCGTTGCTTTCGTCTGGGCGGTTTGGACAGCGAACTTGGTTTTGAAATTGGTCGTCGCGATCGAGGCGCGCAATCCGTCCGGCCAGCGCAGGCAAATTAGGAAAAACCTGACCGACCATCCCGGCGCATGGCGCGCCGGCATCGAATAGCGATCCAACTTGTCTGCATCAGCTGGCTAGTTGCGGCGGCAATGACCCAGCGGTCCAAGGTGCCAGCCGATCGGACAAACGCGGCCGACGACCGGAGCAACCGCCACGATGCCCGCCCTCGGAGCGATCACGACGGTATCGGCGTTGCGCACGCAATGTCCAAGCGGACCGGGATGCCAACCGATGCCGCATCCAAAGCGCGCCTCGGCGGGCGAGAAAACTGCAAGACCGGCGGCTATGACAAAAATGACTGCGAGGGTTTTCATGATGGAAGGCCCCTTCTGATGTCGCTTACAGAGTCACACAAACATTCTTGCGCCAGAGTCCAGGCGAGACAATCAGGCGAAGATTACGCTTTGGATAGATTGCGGACAGGTTTGCGCCGCGGCGTCAGAGGCCCGCTGTGAGGACCATGCCGTCAAAGGCGGGCTCGACTCCCGGCGGCAGCTCGCGCCGCAGCGTCTCATAGTCCAGGTCGGTGTGCAGGTTCGTGAGAATGGCACGCCTTGGTTTTACGCGTTCGATCCACTCCAAAGTCCGGGCCACATGGGAATGGCTGGGATGCGGGGTGTAGCGCAGCGCATCGACAATCCAGCAGTCGACGTCCTTCAGGGCCGCGAACGCCTTGTCGTCGAGATGGTCCACATCGCTGGAATAGGCGATCGATCCGAAACGATAGCCGAGCGATTCGATCTTGCCGTGGGTCATGCTGAAGGCCTCGACCGGGATGTCGCCCCCTGCCCCGGCCAACGCGAACGGCTCGAACGGCTCGGGGATCTGGTGCGCATTCAGGATCGGCGGATAGTCGCTGCCCGCCGGCTGCACGAAGCAGTAGCCGAAGCGCGCCATCACGCCGGCGAAAGTTGCGGCATCGCTGTAGACGTCGATCCGCTTGCGCATGTTCATCGCGACCATGCGCAGATCGTCCAGGCCATGCAGCTGGTCGGCATGATCGTGGGTGATGAGTACGGCGTCGAGCGCGGAGATGCGCGCGTCGATCAGCTGCTCGCGCATGTCCGGCGATGTGTCGACCAGCACGGTGCTGGTGCCGGCGTCGGATTTGCGCTGGACCAGGATGGAACAGCGCCGGCGCCGGTTGCGAGCGTTCGACGGATCGCAGGCACCCCAATAGCCCGCTCCGCCGGGGCCGCCGATGCGCGGCACGCCGCCTGAGGAGCCGCAGCCCAGAATGGTGATTTCAAGGCGGTCGCTCACGACGGCGGCACGACTTTGGTGAACAGGCGGAAGAAATTGGCCGTCGTGGCGTCTTCCAGCTCCTGCGGGCCGACGCCCTTCAGTCCGGCGAGCGCGGCGGCGGTGTGCCTGACGAACGCCGGTTCGTTACGCTTGCCCCGATGCGGCATGGGCGCAAGGTAGGGTGCATCGGTCTCGACCAACAGCCGGTCCAGCGGCACGTCTTTCAGCACGGCGCGAAGTGCATCGGATTTCTTGAACGTGGCGATACCCGAGACCGAGATGTAGAGGCCAAGTTCGAGCGCCGCTTCGGCAAGACGCTTGGTGCCCGTGAAGCAGTGGATCAGCCCGGTGAACGGCTGCGCTGCCATCTCTTCGCGCAGGACTTTGATCGTATCATCGTCGGCGTCGCGGGTGTGGACGATCAGCGGCAGGCCGGTTTGCCGCGCGGCTTCGATATGGACGCGGAAATTGGCGATCTGCTGCGGGCGCGGACTGTGTTCGTAGTAATAGTCGAGTCCGGTCTCGCCGATGCCTACGACCTTGGGATGGCGAGCCGCCTCGACAAGAGCCTCTGGCGTATCGAGCAGTTCCTTCTCTGCCTCGTGCGGATGGATGCCGACAGAGCACCACACGTTGGCGAAGCGGTCCGCAATTTCGCGTACGCGTGCAAAACCGTCCATGCGGGTGCCGATGCTGACGCAGACACCTACGCCGGCGTCGCGCGCGCGGCTGACGACGGCGTCGAGTTCGGGCGCAAATTCGGGAAAGTCGAGATGACAATGCGAATCCACAAGCATCACAAAGCCCCGGCGCGCCGCGACGTTGCGGCCAGCGCGCGCGCCGCGTTCAGCACGGTCTGCCGCGGCTCGAGATACAGCGCAGAGGATCGCCGAAAACTGGCTTCAAGCTTACCAAGACATTCAACCCACGGACCAAGATTGGCACTGCCCGCGCGTGCACGAATGCGTCCGGCCAGCGCCTGCACCAGGAATGCCCCGAACGAATCCAAACCGTCGGTCATGCGGCCGATCTTGTCTCCCAGCGAAAGGATCGCGGCCACATCCGGGATCGAAGTATTGTCCAACAAACGATCGGCCTCGCCGGCCAGGGCAACGCCGTCGCCTTCCGCCAGCTGGAGCGCCATTCCAATCGATCCACCCGACATCCGCGCCAAGGAGGCGCGATCCTGGGCGCCGGTATCCGGCAAGAGGCGCGACAATTCCCGTTCGACGATCGCGTTATCGAGTGGCTGCAAGGCGACCTTCTGGCAGCGCGACCGGATCGTCGGCAGCAGCCTGCCCGGAACGTTGCTCAGCACGATCAACATGGCGCGCGACGGCGGCTCCTCGAGCATCTTCAGCAGCGCATTGGCGGCGTTGTCGTTCATATCGTCGGCCGTGTCGATGATCGCCACGCGCCAGCCACCGGCGCCCGAAGTCATGCCGAAGAATCCGGCCAGCCGCCGGATCTCGCCGACCGAAAGCACATTCATCAGCTTGCCGGTCTCAGGATTGAGACCTCGCTTCAGAATAAGGAGACCTGGATGAGAGCCCGCAGCAACCTGCAGCGCCGTGGAATTTTTCTCCGGCACGGAGAGATCTTCGGCGCCCTCGCCCGTGGCGCCGTGCACCAGCAGATAACGCGCCATGCGATAGGCGAGCGTTGCCTTCCCAACACCCGGCGGACCGCAAAGCAGCCAGGCCTGGGGCGGCCGTCCGCTGCGGATCGCGCGCGAGACTCGCGCAAGCGCAACGTCCTGGCCGACCAGTCTTATGGTCTCGCGCGGGTGGGCAAAACCTTGAATGCGATCGGTTTCCGGTATTTCCTCGCTGCGCGCGCGCTTGGCCATGGTCAGAGCTTGAACCGTTTGGCCACCGTCTTCCAGATGGCCTCGGCAACGGCTTCGGCGTTGGCGCTGGCATCGATCACGACGCAGCGCTCGCGGGAGCGCCGGGCAATGGCCAGAAACGCCTGCCGTAGCCGCTCATGAAACTCGACATCGAAATTTTCGAAGCGGGCCGCACCCTGCCCGCGACCCGAAGCGCGCGCCAGTCCGGTCTCGACCGGCAGGTCCAGGATCAGCGTCAGGTCGGGACGAAAATCGTCGAGCACGATCGCTTCCATCCTGCGGATGGTCTCACGCGCCAGGCCGCGTCCTGCACCCTGATAAGCGAAGGTGGAATCGATGAAGCGATCGCAGATCACCCATTTTCTCGCGGCCAGTGCCGGCTTGATCGTACGGACCACATGATCGGCGCGGGCCGCGAAGATGAGCAGCGTCTCTGTCAGTGTATCCCAGCGGCCCGGCTCGCCATGGACGATGAGGTTGCGGATTTCCTCGGCCCCCGGCGAGCCGCCAGGTTCGCGGGTGCCGATCGAAGAAATGCCGCGTCTCTTGAGTGCTGCCGCAAGTTTCTTTGCCTGCGTGGATTTTCCCGCGCCCTCCCCGCCCTCGAGCGTGATGAAGCGCGCGGGAGATTTCACTTTTTGCCGCCGAACAGTGCGCGTATTCCCAGCATCATGCGGCCGAATATTCCGGTCTGGGAAACATCGTGTGCCGCATAGAGCGGCACTGTCATGCCCGGGAAGTCGGGAGCGGTGACCATCAGGGTCCCCACCCGCTGGCCCTGCGCAATAGGCGCACGCAATGGAGCCGAATAGTGGACAGATACCTTCATGCCGGGCCGCGAGTCGACCTGCAACGTGATGTTGACCGGCTCCTTCACGGTGAGCGGTACGGACTGCTCGCTGCCGCCGAACACCGCTGCATCGGCGATTCCGTCACCCGGCTTGAACAGATCGTAGCGCCGGAATTCGCGGAACCCGATCTCGATCAGGCGCGCGCCTTCCTCGGCGCGCTCTTTTTCGGAGCCAAGTCCGTTGGCGACGAGTATGACGCGTCGTCCATCACGGATGGCCGAACCCACCAGGCCGAAACCGGAGGCATCGATGTGTCCGGTCTTGAGGCCGTCTGCGCCCGGCGTGTTGAACAGAAGCGGATTGCGGTTGGGCTGGTGGATGTTGCTCCAGATGAAGTCCTTCTCGCCGAAATAGTGATACAGGCCGGGGAAGTCATAGATGATGTGCCGCGTCAGCAGCGCCAGATCGTAAGCCGACATCATCTGTCCCGGCGGATCGGGGAGTCCGTCAGGATTGACGAAGTGCGACTGCTTGAGCCCAAGCTCGCGCGCGCGCGCGTTCATCATCGTGACGAACCCGTCGACGGTGCCGCCGAGCGCCTCAGCGACTACGATGCACGAATCATTGCCCGAGACGATGATGATGCACTGGATCAGGCTCTCTGCGCTCATGCGATCACCAACGTTCACAAAACACTCGGAGCCCGCGCGCTCGCGCCAGGCGCGCTCGGAAACCGGGAATGTGTCGGTCAGCTTGATGCGGCCGTCTTTGATCCGCTGGAACAGCAGCTCGATCGTCATCAGCTTGCTCATCGACGCCGGCGGCATCGGCGTGAAGGCGTCCTTCTGCCAGAGCACTTCTCCGGACTGTGCATCCATCAGCAGCGCATGGTTGGCGGTGGTGGAGATTTCGGCTTGTGCGGAGACCAGGCCGAAGCCCGCGATCAAGGCCAGTGCTGCGCCGCTGAGGCGATCAAACATGATTCAGACTCCTGTCGAATGCGCGCTATTGGTCGACGACGATTCGCACGTCGTTACTACCAAGGCCCGAGAGCCGGGCCAACGCCCGATCGGCGTCGCCAAGTTCGTCAAATGGTCCGAGGCGGACGCGATAAAGCGTATGGCCATTCTGACTGACACTCGAGATCTTCAGTCCAGAGCCAAGTCGCGCCTGCAAACGCAGCGCATTCTGGTAGGACCCGAACGCACCTGCCTGGACGTAAAGGTGTGTTGCCACCGGAACTTGAACCATGGTCACGACACCGGTCGGCTGGGTCGGAACGGCCGCATCGGCCGTCGGCACCGTGGGCGGCGGTAACGTCGCGACCTGAACGTCAGACGTCGTGCCGGGCACGGGATCGAGCGCGTTAGACGCAATCGGGCTGGTCGGCACCGCCGGCACAGCCGAGGCAATTTCGGGCGGGGTCGGCGATGGCTGCGGCGTGCTGCCGGACAAGTCGGCGCGGCTGACATAGGTCACGCGTACACGCGCCGTGCCCTGTGCCTTGTACCCGAGCAAGGTTGCGGCACGCTCGGACAAATCGATGATGCGGCCCTTGGTGAAAGGCCCGCGGTCATTCACTCGCACGACTAAAGACTTGCCATTATCCAGATTTGTTACGCGAACGTTGACCGGCATGGGCAAAGTCCGATGAGCTGCGCTCAATGCATTGGCATCGAAGCGCTCGCCATTGGCGGTGTTGTGCCCGTAGAAGGTCGGGCCATACCATGACGCGATCCCGGTTTCGTCATAGTCGGGCTGCTCTCTGGGGTAGTACCAGGTATCGCCGATCTGGTACGGGACGCCGATCTTATAGACACCGGCATTCGGCGGCACAGTTACCCTTATGTCTGCCTCCGTCGTGCAGGCAGCGGTCAGCGCAGCGAGCGACACGACGGCGACGAGGGTACGGGCTGTCTGCATCATCCTGCCGAATCAAGCATTGGAACGGGGGGCAGATTAGTCGATACGCATCAGACGCTCAACGCAACGTCACGACCGCAAATGTCGCCGGCCAGAAGGCACACTATGAGACGGTGTTGCCATTCAGTTATGCGCCCGCGCGCCAATGATCGGCGGGCCGATTGGCGGTAAAATTGCCGTCACCGACGCATTGACAGCGCTGGACGTGCACGACACCGTATCGCGTATGCGTGCGGCGATCGTCTTTTTTGTCCTGATCTTTCTTGCGGGTCCGGCGGATGCCGCGCTCTCCGTTTGCAACAGGAGCGGACACGCCGTGAGAGTGGCGCTCGGTCGCTTCAACGGCGCACATTGGTCCAGCGAAGGCTGGTGGTTTATTGAACCCACGAAATGCGCCCGGCTGATCGAGAATCCGCTCGATGCGCGCTACTACTATCTCTACGCGACGAACGAACTTTTCGGCGTCTGGGACGGCGACAGGAATTTCTGCGTGACCGTGTTCAAAAGGTTCTCGATTGAAGGGCGCGCACGGTGCGAATCACGCGGCTACTATCGTCTTGGCTTCTTCGAAGTCGACACCGGCAGTCAGCTTGATTGGACACAGACCGTCTCCGATCCGAGGTGATCGGTAGCGAATAGCGCTCAGGCCAAGCTGCGTAACCTGTAATAGGTTCTTACAGGGTAGAAGATTTGGGCAATGCTTGCGTCGGTTAACCCATTGGATTGCCAAAGCTTCCCATTTTGGCACGCTAGTTGCGTGACGTGTCGCTAGCCGTCAGTCTTGGGAGCATTCGATGAAGAACATTGTGCCGTTGCTCACGATCGCGTTGGGAACTTTCCTCGTAACTGGAGCCGCCTATGCTGGTGATCCGCTAGCAGTTCCCTTACCGGAACCGATGTCCATGTCGTTGCTCGCCGGCGGAATCGTCGCTATCGCAGCGGTCAAACGTATGCGCCGCAAGTAATTTCAGGACCCTGTCGCGTTTCGGTTCAGCGGCCTCAAGGGCGAAAGGTTGGGAAATTCGATGAAGAATATTGCGGCGTTGGTGCTGACTGCTTTGGGCATGGTTCTCATGAACGGTTCGGCGATTGCCGGTCCTCTCGTGACGCACGTGCCCGAGCCGATGTCGATGTCCATTCTGGCCGGCGGCGTTCTCGCTATCGCTGCGGTCAAGCGCATGCGGCGGAAATAATTTGCGAAGACTCCGGGAATAATGCTGTGTAGCTTTCCGGCAGATCAAGTTTCACCGAGTTCGGGGGACACCAATGATCAACGTTGCGAGTTTGTCGCTCCTTACGCTGGGTCTGGTCTTGATAAGCTCGCCAGCCTTTGCCGGCGTCACGACCTTCCCGGTTCCGGAGCCGATGTCCATGTCGCTGCTGGCCGGCGGCGTGCTCGCCATCGCCGCCGTCAAACGCTTGCGCCGCAAATAGCGCGGCCTGCCGTTCCAAGGCTGTGATCGCGTTAGCTGACACATTTGCAATATTCAGCACTCTGAGTAGCGGCGCTGCCATCGGGCCGTCCCTTCTTGCTGTCGCCCTCTGGGAACTGTTCTGGCCCGAACACAGGAATGCGCTCCCCTTTCTGTCGCGATGGGTGAGCAACTTTTCTCTGTTCGTATTGTCCCTTGCTTGCACCGCGCTCCTGACGCCAAGCCTGACGTGGCTGACGAACATGGTCCTTGAGCGCTCGCCGCTGCGATGGGCGCCCGGCGAGTTCGGTTTCTGGCTGCACCTTGTCTATGCCTGCCTGGTGCTGGACGCGTTGAACTATGTTCTTCACCGCGCAATGCACAAATTCCCGATGCTATGGCGCCTGCACTCTTTGCATCACTCCGACGTGTCGCTCGATGTCAGCACGACGGTGCGGCATCACCCGTTGGAAGCAATCGTCACCGCCTCGATCATGGGCATTGCAGGTGCCTTGCTGGGATGTTCTGCGGCCGAAGTTGCGGTCTACGCAGTTCTGGAAACCGTCGTGCAGCTTGTGGCGCATGCCGACGTTCGTCTGCCCCGTTTTCTGGAATCCGCGGTGGAGAGAATCTTGGTGACCCCAAAATTTCACCGCATGCACCATTCCAGCGAAGCGTCCGAAACCGACAGCAACTATGGGCAGGTCTTCGCGTTCTGGGACGGATTGCTTGGCACAAGCAGCGGCTTGGCCGAGGGCGCCCGCGCTGCGATCGAATTCGGCCTGAAGAAGTTTCGCGACTCGCGGTCGCAGCGGCTGGACCAGCTACTGCTGCTGCCGGTTCACATCTTCGATCCGAACTAGGCGAACCACGTCACTTTTTAGCATATAAAATCAATATGTTACGAACAAGGCATGGCGGATGGGGTGGGATTCGAACCCACGAGACCCTTGCAGGCCCGCCGGTTTTCAAGACCGGTGCTTTCAACCGCTCAGCCACCCATCCGCATCTGAGATCTTACCTGTCCTCACCTGCAGGACCGTTTAAAACCACGCCTTTGCCAAACCGTCCAGTCTGCTGAATCGCCATAGCTCTACGACCAACCGAGAGATCGCGTTTGCGCCAAGCATTCGGCAGAGTGTCGCACGCGGTGCTTGTGCGCGGAACCGCACCAGAGTTCCATGCTCGACCATTTCGAAAGTCCCAAACCATGCAGATTTCTCGCAGAAACCTCCTGGCAGCCGGTGCCGCCCTCGCGGCGACGCCGGCTCTGGGTCGTCACGCGCACAAGACCACGTCGCACGCGCGGGAGCTGCATGGGCACCTGCTCTGCCTCGACACCCATCTCGACACGCCGGCCGTCTTTTCGCGCCCGGGTTGGGACATTATGCGCCGGCACAGCTATGAGAGGGACCTGTCGCAGGTCGACTATCCTCGCATGGTCGATGGCGGGCTCGACGGCGGATTCTTTGCGATCTATACGCCGCAGGGGCCGCTGACGCCCGAAGGCATGATGTCCGCCCGCAATGCGGCACTGGTCCGGGCAGCAGCGATCCGCGAGATGGTGGCCCGGAATTCCACGCACTTCGAACTCGCCTTCACGCCGGCAGATGCATTGCGTATCGCAGCCGAGAAGAAACGAATTGTCTTCCAGAGCATCGAAAATTCTTATCCTCTGGCGAGTGATGTGACCTTGCTACGCGCGTTTTATGCCCTCGGCGTGCGCATGGCGGGGCCAGTGCACTTCACCAACAACCAGCTTGCCGACTCTGCGACCGATCCGAAGGGCAAGACGTGGGGTGGCTTGAGTCCGATGGGACGTGATTTTGTTTCTCTGGCCAACGAGCTTGGAATTATTCTGGATGCGTCGCATTCTTCCGACGACGTATTCGACCAGATGCTCGCCCAGTCCAAAACGCCGATCATCCTGTCGCATTCGGGCTGCCGGGCGGTGCACGATCACCCGCGCAACATAGACGACGAGCGCTTGAAGAAACTCGCCGAGTCCGGAGGCGTCATCCAGATCAATTCGCTGAGCGCCTATCTCGTAACCGAGCCACCGAACCCGGAGCGAGACAAGGCGCAGGGAGCGGTCTATTCGACGCTGCGTGGGCTTTCGGCGCTCTCCGCGGCCGATGGTGCCAAGGCGATCGCGACGGCGGCTGCGGAGCTGCGCGAGATCCGAAAGAAATATCCGTCGCCGCGAGCGACATTCGATGACTACATGGTTCAGATGCTGCACGCCCTAAAGCTGGTCGGACCGGAGCATGTCGGAGTTGGCGCGGACTGGGATGGTGGTGGCGGTGTTACCGGAATGGAAGACTGCGCCAGCAATTGGAAAATCACCGCACGGCTATTGCAGGAGGGCTATGGCGAGGATGACCTTCGGAAGATCTGGAGCGGCAATGTTCTGAGGCTAATGCAGCAGGTGCAGGACGCGCGCGCCCCGGCTCCGCCTCCTGCATCGCCGAATTCCGGGGGTGAATAGCGTGTCGGTTGCGAACAGCGCCTTCGATCAACTAATGGCGCTGGCCGGCCGGGATCATCCCGACTTTGTCAACATAGAAGCCGAAGTCCCTGCCCTCAAAACCCGGTTCTATGCCGACGAGGCGGCTGCTGCCGCTATCGCAGCCGGCGCAACACTTGCCGCCGACATTTGGACGCTGCGTTCCGGTGAACGGCAGAACATCACGGTCAACAGCCGCGAAGCGGGCGCGAGCCTAGTTGGCTTCCTGCATCAGAAATTTGACGACGCGGACAGGGCGCCTGCCATGCGCGGCCAACTCGACGCTGCGCGCACCGCGGCCAACGGATTCCACAAAACCCGAGATGGCCGTTTCGTCTTCCTTCATCCAAGCTTTCCGGAGAGCCTGAAGCGATTGATGCAGGTCTTGGATTGTCCCGACGAGGAAGAAGCCGTGAAGGCCACCGTCGCGAAATGGGACGAGCTTGACCTGGAAAATGCCGTTGCGGCTGCCGGTGCGTGCGCCGGTCTCGCGCGTACGCCGCAGGAGTGGGATCGGTCCGAACAGGGGCGGATACTGGCGGGCCGCGCGGTGGTCGAAGTGACCAAGATCGGCGACAGCAAGCCGGAACCGTTTCGCCGTGGCGGAGATGCGCCCCTTTCGGGCATTCACGTGCTCGATCTCACGCGCGTTCTCGCCGGCCCGACTTGCGCGCGAACACTGGCTCAGTTTGGCGCGGACACGATGGTCATCTCGTCGCCGAATTTGCCCTCGGTGCCATACTTCGTGACGGATACGGGCCACGGCAAGCTTGCCGCTTTCGTCGACCTGACGACTGAGGACGGACGTGTGCGCTTGCGCGAACTGGTTCGCGACGGCGACGTCTTCAGCCAGGGTTATCGCCAAGGCGCGCTGGAACGGCACGGGTACGGTCCGATCGAACTGGCACAGCTGCGCCCAGGCATCATCTGTACGGCGATCAATTGTTACGGCCACGAAGGCCCGTGGCGCGCGCGGCCGGGTTGGGAACAACTCGGTCAGACGGTGACTGGCATGGCGGTTCTACATGGCGGCGGCGAAGGTCCCAAGCTCCAGCCCGGCGCAGTGACGGACTACACCACCGGCTTCCTGGCCGCGTTCGGCAGCTTGCTCGCCCTGCAACGCCGCGCGCTCTATGGCGGCTCGTACCTTGTGCGCGTCTCGCTCGCGCAGACCGCAATGTGGCTGCGGGGCCTGGGACTTGCAGGCGAGGATCGGATCGCGAAAGCCAAAGCACTGAGCGAGGATGAGATTGGAGCCTTCTCGATCCGAAGCGATACCGGCTTTGGCGCAATGAAGCATTTGCGTCCGCCCGTTCTGATGTCGGTCACGCAGCCGCGCTGGAAACGCGCGGTCGTGCCACTGGGAACGAACGAACCAGAATGGCCGTCGCTGTCCTGATCACTTCAAGAGGGTCCGCGGAACAAAATCGGCATAGCGCTTGGCCGCATCATCGCTTTCGGCAACCTTCGCCGGGCCGGGTGGAGTTTCGTACTGCCGATATTCCGGAATCTGATCGACACGCACGAAACGATAGCCCTCCTCGATGAGTGCAGGGACCATCGCCTCCACCAGCGCGGCCGATTGGCGATGGATACAATGCAGGAGCACCACGCCGCCATCGTGGCGACGAATTTCGCGCAAATAGCCCTTGGCACAGATCTCAGGCGTCAAGTCGTGACGCCAACAGCTCCAGTCCGCGGCGCTCATCATATAGCCATCACCGGTCACCGACGTGATTCCACCTTCGTCCCAATAGACCGGCCCAACATAGTTTCGCAGAACAGGATCGGAGTTCAGGATTTCGGCGTGTTCCGATCGCCAAAGACCATAGGGAGCCCGGAAGTAGAATTTGTCCGCCGGATGCATGAGCGGTGCAATCAAGTCATGAACCTCGCGCAGTTCGTCGATCAGAAGTCGCGGGTTTTGATCGAACCGGCCGTTTAAAATCGAATGCGTGGCGCTGTGATTTGCGAGGAGGTGTCCTTCATCGGCAATGCGGAACAGAAGGTCGGGGTGAAGGTGCGCCATGTGCCCAACAATGAAGAACGTCGCCTTGACGTTCATGACTTTCAGGGCATCGAGTACGGGGACTGTGTACTTGTTTGGTCCGTCGTCGAAAGTCAGCGCTACTACATGTGCCTCGCGCAACCCGGAGCGTGTGATGCTGGTCGGCTGGAACAGCGCGATGCGGTCACTCGTGTCCTGCGCGGGCTGCGCGCCGGCGACCCCAGCACAGGCAAGCACGGCCCCGAGAAAAACGGCACGCGTCAGAAACGGCATCGTCTTTCGCCCCCGCGCGCGACTCCGTAGCAGCCAAGTATCGTAAAGAACGACCCTGCCACGAACAAGCCGAACGCGGCCTTCGGCTCTAGCGTGAAGCAACCGTCAGATTGTGATTCTTGAACGGCAGCTCGCGAACGCGAATTCCCGTCGCGGCAAAAATGGCATTTGCGACGGCTGGTGCGACCGGGGGAACACCAGGCTCGCCAGCGCCGCCAATTTGCGCGTCGCTTTCATGCAGGTGCACTTCGATCGCCGGGCAAGTCTGGAGCCGGACCACTTCGTAATCCGGGAAGTTCGCCTGGACGACCGCTCCCTTGTCGATGGTGATCTCGCCATTCAGTGCAGCGGACAGACCGTAAATGATGGCGCCCTCGATCTGTGCCTTCATGCCGTCGGGATTTACCGTCATACCGGCATCTGCCGCGCTGACGATGCGATCGACCTTCAAAGCGCCGTCCGGTCCAATGGTGATGTCGGCAACATGCGCCACAACCGTGCCGAAACTCTCGACCATCGCAATGCCGCGTCCCTTGCCAGCCGGAAGTGGCGTACCCCATCCGGCCTTCTCGGCAGCAAGATTGAGTGTCGCCAGATGACGGGGAGAATGCGCGAGGAGTTCCCTGCGATATTCGAGCGGGTCCTTCCGAGCCGCGTGCGCCAGCTCGTCCACGAACGACTCGACGAAGAAGCCGTGCCAGGAGGCTTCGACGCTGCGCCACGGTCCGACCGGTATGTGCGTTTCGACCTTCGCCGTACGATAGGCCTGGTTGTCAACTTTATAGACGATGTGCGCCTCGCTGTTCGCGCCAGCGTCGGTGGTGTAGTCGCTCACCCAGGACGACGGCATGCCCGAACGGTCAACCGAGGCGCGAAGACGGTTTGTGACGTTGGGTCGGTAGTAGTCGTGCTGCATGTCCTGTTCGCGCGTATAGATCAGTTTCACCGGCGTACCCGGCATGGCCATCGCCGTACGCACGGCATGTTCGAGAAAATTGAAGAAGCCGGGCAGTCGGCGCCCAAAACCGCCCCCCATCGGAAGCAGATGAAACGTAACTTTTTCGATCGCAATATTCGCGGTTTTGGCTATGAACGCCCGAGCGCCGAGGCCGTCTTGCGTACCTGACCAGACTTCGAGCGCACCGTCCTCGAAGATCGCCGTCGCGTTCATCGGCTCCATCGTCGCATGGGCGAGATAGGGCACGGTGTAGGTCGCCTCGATCAGGTGCGCGCCGCCCAGCGCATCCGCGCCGTTTCCCGTCGTCATGTCCTTCTTGAAATCGCCGCTCTTCAGCGCCGCCGAACGACGCGCAGTCAGCTGACCGGACGTGACAGTGCCGTTGGCGCCATTGTCGAATACCGGATTGAGTTCGGCTACCGCATCGCGCGCACGCCAGAATCGATCGGCGACAACGACCACGGCATCGTCGAGGTGCACGACTTTCTTGATTCCGCGTCGTCCGCTTATCGCGCCTGGATCGACGGAAGTGAGCTTCCCTCCAAATACGGGAGAAATCTTGATCGCGGCGTACAACATGTTGGGCAATGTGACGTCGACGCCATAGGTCGTCGTGCCGTCGACCTTTTTCGGAATGTCGACCCGCGGAATTGATTTACCTACAAGAGTGTACTGGCTCTTTGGCTTCAACGTTGGATTTTCCGATGGACTGTAGGTAGCCGCGTCTGCCACGAGCTCGCCATAGCCGAAGCTCCTGCCCGACGCGGTGTGCAGGACCCGGTTCGATTTTGTCGTGCAGTCCGCAGCATTGACGTTCCATCGGGCTGCTGCCGCTTTCACGAGCATCTCGCGAGCCGCGGCGCCGGCGATGCGCATGCCATAAACACCGGTGGCGCGAACCGCAGACGATCCACCTGTAACCTGCAGATCCATATATCCCGCGACCGTCCGGAACGTATTCGCGACAGTGCCTCGCAGAAACGCCGGAATCTGGTCTGCGTTCATGTTCTGTGTGGAAAGTATAAAACCCTCGGCCAGCGGGCCATTGGCAAACACGGAGTCAGATGGCGCCGTCTCGACTTTTACCTTGCTCCAATCGGCATCGAGTTCCTCGGCCGCCATTTGCGGCAATGCCGTGAAGATACCCGTGCCCATGTCGCAATGCGGAACGACAACAGTGACGGTGTCGTCGGACGCGATCTTGATCCAATTGTTGATAAACCGTTCGCCCGGCTTTGCCGCAATCGCGTTCGCGAGTTCGAGGCGATGGCTCGGCCACAGAGCATAGCCAACCACCAGAGCGCCCGCGGTACCCAGACCACCGAGCAGGACCATTCTGCGAGTCGAAGCCATCGGTTCAGACCTTCTCGTTGGCAAGCGCGCGGACGGCGTTGCGAATGCGCGGATAGGTACCGCAACGACAGATATTCGTGACGGCGGAGGCCAGGTCTTCGTCAGTCGCATGCGGCTTCGTCTTGAGCAGCGCCGACACCGCCATGATCATTCCCGATTGGCAGTAACCGCATTGTGGTACCTGGTGATCGATCCAGGCTTGTTGCACCGGAGTAAGGCCGTTCGCGCTCAGACCTTCGATCGTCGTGATTTCCGCACCGACGACCGAACTGACCGGAGTAACGCAACTGCGCTGAGCATTGCCGTTCACATGAACGGTACAGGCGCCGCATTGCGCGACGCCACAACCGAACTTGGTTCCAGTCAGGCCAACCTCGTCTCGGATCACCCACAGAAGCGGCGCGTCCGGTTCGATATCCAAATCGTGGATCTTGCCGTTTATTTTTAGTTGAATGGACATCGAATCCTCCAGGCCCTCGGGCTTTAACCGCTAGCGCGATTCATACCACAGTCGACGATGGCGTCACGCTCGTCGCCACGCCACAAAATACGAGCCAACACTGTCAATTACGCGCCGAACCGGTCGAGAATCCACGGAACAACGGCATCCATAACTTTCTCGATGTCAGGCGCGTCTTTCTGCCCGAACGGCGGATTGAAATAGTGCTGGGCGTCGGGGAATTCGACATAGGTTTTGTCCCTGGCCGCCACCGCGGCGAACATGGGTTTGGCGTCGGTCTCTGGATAGATTTCCTGGTCTTTCCCGGCGTTGATGAAAAGAGTTGGCGCTGTGATCTTCGGCAGATCGACCATCTGATTGGCGTGTGATGACACGCCGGACCAGGTTGACAGCCAGGCATGCGTGGTCGCGTAACGGCCAAAGCCCATGAACTTCCAGTTCATCAGGTCCGGCCGCGGCGAGAATATCGAGCCATAGTCGCGTGGCGACGGATCGAGGTGTCGGTCGACATAGTGAAGGTTCGCCATGGTGCGATAGATGGTCATGACTGGTTCGAACGCTTCGCGGCGCAAGATGTCGCGCTGACGGTCTGTGGGCAATTTCTGAAAGTCCGGGTCGGCGTGCAACTGTTCGGCGCGTTCGTTCTCGGCGATAAGCGAACGGGCGATGGCATCGATGCGCGCGACGCGCGCCAGTTGGGCTGCACGGTATCGTGTAACAAAACTAGTGTCGTAATCGCTCCATCTCGCGTCCGATCCGTCAAGCTCGGCCGGCGTGCGAAAGCCGTTCGCCTCGTCGTACATATCGAGCGACGAGTCAGTCAGGTGCGGATTTCGTTCGTCGACGACAGACGGATCGATGATCTCGTTCATGATCATCCCCTCGCCCTTGTGCGCCGCGATGTAGATCATGGCATCGGCGGCGATCATCTCGACCTGATTCAATCTGGTAGGCCGCCCGCCCGGTGTGGTCGCCAGCCTCCCGCCTTTTCCCGCCACCGCCTGCGATTGATAGAAACCGTTGAGTGCGCCGCCGCCCGAATTGCCGATGAGCACGGTGTTGCCAACGCCGCGCGCGTTTTTGAGGTGGGAAACACAGGATGCCACATCGAGAACGATCTCCTCATGGACCGTTGTCGTGTCGTTGTTGGGATTGCGTGTCGTAGCGGCAAGTACGGCGATCCCGGCCTCTACCAATCGCGGAATGACGTAGTGGTGCTGGAAATCTCCACGCGGGTGCATGACCACTGCGCCGGTCTTTGGCTCGGGATTCTTCCGCGATGTCCAGAGCAGCCCGCGATGCTCCCGTCCGTCAGGCGCCTTGAGAAGCAGGCTTTCCACGGCATAATCGTCCGGTAGGCGCCGCATGTTGAACGGCGTGCCGGCCCAATAGGTTTTCGATACCAGGTTCATGCTGTGCGCCTTTCGCGTGCCGCAGCTGCAATGTGAGGAGACTACTCGCGATGATCAAGCTTACCTTTTGCCTGCACCGCCTGCCCGGCCTGAGCCGGGAGGCGTTCCAGAAATATTGGTTTGAGAAACACGCCCCGCTCGTGGCAAGGCACCGTGAGGTATTGCGGATTCGCCGTTATGTGCAGATGCACTCGTTCACACATCCGGCCAATGACGGAATACGGACAACGCGCCACGGCCCTGAGATGTTTGACGGGGTAGCCGAGCTCTGGTGGGACTCCATTGAGGATGCTCTCGCCGATCCGACACCGGCGCGTCAGGCGGCAGGGCTTGAACTGTTGGAAGACGAACGCAAATTTATCGACCTGCCACGCTCACCGCTGTGGTTCGGAAACGAGCGTCCGGTCTTTGGCTGAGGGCATGGTCAGCTGTCGGCGTAACACCTAACTTCTTCGGCCGCTCCCGGCGTGGTGACGGCTCCATCGCGTGCAGGTCCGACATTTTTAGCGTAACGAGCCAGTGCGCCCGTCCTGAACGACGGCGCTTTCGGTTTCCAGGACTTCCGGCGTTCTACAAGATCGGCGGCAGAAAGTTCAACGTCCATCGTGCCCTTGTCGGCATCTATCACGATGATGTCGCCCTCCTTCAGCAATCCAATCGGTCCGCCATCCATCGCTTCAGGCCCGACATGTCCGACGCATAGACCGCGCGTCGCGCCGGAGAAGCGGCCATCCGTGACCAGAGCGATATTCTCCACGCCCTGCCCGTACAACGCCGCTGTCGTCGAGAGCATCTCCCGCATGCCGGGACCGCCCTTCGGACCCTCGTAGCGGATGACGATCACATCGCCCTCCTTGTACTCGCGTCGCTGGACGGCGGCGAACGCGTCTTCCTCGCAATCGAATATGCGCGCCGGACCGCGATGATGCGTGTGCTTGAGGCCCGCCACCTTCACGATGGCGCCTTCAGGCGCGAGATTGCCTCTAAGTCCGACGACGCCGCCGGTCGGAGCGAGCGGACTCTTCGTATCGCGCATCACCTTCTGGTCGGGATTGAACTTCACATCCTTCAGGTTCTCGGCAATGGTCTTGCCCGTGACGGTCATGCAATCCCCATGCAGGTAGCCGCCATCGAGCAGCGCGCGCATCAACATAGGCACGCCGCCCGCTTCCCACATATCCTTGGCAACGAATTGGCCACCCGGCTTGAGCGAGGCCAGGTACGGTGTCTTGCGGAAAATTTCGGCGACGTCGAACAAGTCGAACTTGAACCCGGCCTCGTTCGCCATCGCCGGAAGATGCAGTGCCGCATTGGTAGAACCGCCGCTAGCCGCAACGACCATCGCGGCGTTTTCGAACGCCTTGCGCGTTGCGATATCGCGCGGGCGAATATTCCTCGCCAGCAGTTCCATCACCGCCTGACCTGCCTTTAGCGCAAAATCATCGCGTTCGAGGATGACGGCAGGCGGACCCGATGAATAGGGCAGCGCCAGACCGATTGCTTCGGCAACACAGGCCATCGTATTGGCGGTGAACTGGCCGCCGCAGGCGCCCGCGCCAGGGCATGCATGGCGTTCAAGCTCATCGAGATCACAGGCCGGCATCTTGCCCGCGGCGAACTGTCCGACACCTTCGAAGATATCGACGACGGTGACATCCCTGCCCTTGAACTTGCCCGGCATGATCGAGCCGCCGTACAGGAACACGCTCGGCACGTTGAGACGCAGCATCGACATCATGATTCCCGGCAGTGACTTGTCGCAACCGGCGATGCCGACCAGCGCGTCGTAGCAATGGCCGCGCACCGTGAGTTCGACGGAGTCCGCAATGACCTCGCGCGAGACCAGTGATGACTTCATGCCCTCATGGCCCATCGCAATGCCGTCGGTGACCGTGATGGTGCAGAACTCGCGCGGCGTCCCGCCCGCTTCCTTCACGCCTCGTTTGGCTGACTGGGCCTGACGCATCAACGCGATGTTGCACGGTGCGGCCTCGTTCCAGCAGGACGCGACGCCGACGAAGGGCTGATGGATCTCGGCGTCGGTCAGGCCCATCGCGTAGTAGTAGGAACGGTGCGGCGCACGCTCCGGACCTTCGGTGACGTGCCGCGATGGCAGCTTGGACTTATCGAACTTGGTCATTTGCTGCGCTTAGGCTCCATTTTTCAGCAACATAATTGTTCGCATGTTTTACGCCTTTCTTCGCTCAATCCAAATTCTGAGCGGCTGAGGTGTACCGGTTTTCGAAGCACGCGATATAGGATTTAGTTCCCTTCATTCAAGGCGCCAATAGAAATTTGACGGGTAAATCTATTGGGCCAGCCGAGCGATAGCTTCCTGCAGCCTGGCGGCAAGCGCTGCTGCCTCGGTCCGCTTTTCGCGCTGTTCGCTGAGGATATCCTCGGGCGCACGCGACACGAATTGCTCGTTCGAAAGCTTCGCGTCGAAACGAGTGACTTCGTCATTGGCCTTCTTGAGATCCTTCTCGAGGCGCGCACGTTCCCTGGCGAAATCGATGACGTCGCCCAGTGGCAGGCCGACGGTCACCTCGCCGAGTACGAACTGTGCCGTACCTTTGGGCATCGCCTCAGCAGACTCCGCCACGACCAGACGCGCGAGTTGCAAGATGATTTCCTTGTTGCGCGCAAGACGATCAAGAGACTGCGCACTCGCGCCTTTGAACAGTAAGGCGATGCGCGCCGATGGCGGAACGTTCATCTCGGCGCGGATCGAACGAACGCCTTTCACCAATTCGATAACCCAGTCCAGCTCTGTTTGAGCCTGGTCGAAGGCGGCTGGAGCGGTCAACACAGGCCACGCAGCTTCAATCAGAAGACTGTCGCGACCTTCCGAGCCGGCGGTGCGCGCCCAGAGTTCTTCGGTGATGAAAGGCATGAACGAATGCAACACCTTCAGCAGAGTGTCGCGCGCCCATGCTGCCGTGGCTCGCGTTTCCGCCTTGGCGAGTTCATCTGCACCCGCAAAGATCGGCTTGGCAATTTCAAGATACCAGTCACAGAAAATATCGTAGACAAAGTGATAGACTGTACCGGCCGCCTCGTTGAATCGAAGATCCATGAGATAGGTTTTCGCGCCTTCGGTTGCGATCTCGATCTCCTTCACAATCCACTGGTTCGCGGTCAGCTCGACCTTCGACGGATCGAAGCCTGCCTTGGTGACGCAACCGTTCATCTCGCAGAACCGCGCGGCGTTCCACAGCTTGGTCGCGAAATTGCGGTTCACTTCGACGCGCGAGGGGCCGATGCGCATGTCGCGGCTCTGTCCGGCGGCCAGCGCCAATGTGAAGCGCAGCGCGTCGGCGCCGAACTCATCAATCAGTTCGAGCGGGTCGATGACATTGCCCTTGGTCTTGGACATTTTCGAGCCCTGCTCGTCGATCACGCGCGTATGGATGAACACGGTCTTGAACGGAACGTCGTCGCGGAACCACAGACCCAGCATCATCATGCGGGCGACCCAGAAGAAAATAATGTCGAAGCCGGTGACGAGGACCGAAGTCGGATAGAACCGCTTCAGTTCTGGCGTCTCGTCCGGCCAACCAAGCGTGGAGAACGGCCACAATGCGGAAGAGAACCAGGTGTCGAGCACATCGGGATCGCGGCGCAGCTTCTTTCCGCCCGCAAGCTTATGTGCCTCGCCTTCGGACTCGGCGACATAGATCTGCCCTTCCTCATCGTACCAGGCCGGAATCTGATGACCCCACCTAAGCTGGCGCGAAATG
>JANYBR010000059.1 GCA_025360685.1 Pseudomonadota bacterium | reverse complement strand
GCCTCGCCGAAGTCCTGGAAGTATGACTTCCACACTTGCGCTTTCATCACGGCCATCGAGCGCGGCGACACGGTGTCCGCCAGCAGGCGCGCATAGGCCATCACATTATCCATGAACGTTTCAGACTGGAACACCTTGTTGACCAACCCCATCTCCTTGGCCTCGGTCGGTGAAAATTTTCTCGCCGAGAGAAGAATATCCAATGTGTTCGCCGGACCGATGAGACGCGGCAGCAGCCAGGAAATTCCGTGCTCGGCGATCAATCCGCGTTGTGCGAATGATGTCGTCAGAACGGCCTTGTCGCTGACGAAACGCATGTCCGCATACAGCGTCATGATCAAGCCGATTCCGGCAGCTGGTCCATTGATGGCGGCAATGATCGGTTTCTTCGTACGCATGAAGTATGCGAAGCGGCGCATGTCGGCGAATTCGTCGTCGAGCTTCGGACCGTACTTGGAGTCGAATGCGTCGCCGACCTCGCCGTCGCCACGCGACGCCTGGCGCTCGGAACCGGCTTGTTGGATGCCTTGCAACAGGTCCATATCGGCTCCGGCGCAGAAGCCGCGCCCTGCACCAGTCAGAACCACGACGCGCACCGCGGTATCGCGTGCCGCGTCGGCCATGGCAACGCGGATGCTCGCAGCCATGCTGTCCGTATAGGCATTCAGCCTGTCGGGCCGATTGAGCGTAATCGTCGCAATGCGATCCTGCACTGCGTAGAGAATGTCGCGATAGTTGCTCATTGTTTCCTCCACCTGCCCGATTGAAGCCGTTCGGCTTATTGCACTGGGCGTCGCTGCATGTTCCCATATTTGGGCGCCGCTTCAAGCGTGACGGGAGACCTGCATGACCGACACTTTCCGCTCCATCCTGTTCGAAACGATTGAACCTGCCATCGGCCAGATCACCTTGAACCGGCCCAAGCACATGAATGCCTATACAAATCCGATGTGCGACGAGATTGTCACCGCGTTGCACCAATACATGGAAGACGACGATCTGCGCTGCCTCGTGATTACGGGCGCCGGCAGGGGATTCTGCTCTGGAGGGGACGTCAGCGGAGGTGGCGGCAACGCGACTGAGCGGCCGGTGTACCGGACCAAACAGATGGGTCACGGACAGGAAATGCGCGTCGGAATGCACCGCGTCATCACCGCCCTGCACCGCATGGACAAGCCGGTCATCGCGATGATCAACGGCCCTGCGGTCGCCGGCGGCCTCGCCCTTGCCTGTGCCTGCGATTTTCGCATTGCTGCCGACACGGCCAAGCTCGGGGACACGTCCGGCAAGTTCGGCTTGCTGCCCGATGAGGGAGGCGCCTGGTTGTTCCCGCGCGCCATGGGCCTCGATCGTGCGTTGAAGATGACGCTGCTGCACGAGGTATATCCAGCAGCCGAGGCTCTACGGCTTGGCCTGGTTACCGAAGTCGTTCCAGCGGCAGAACTGACTTCACACACGCTCGTCTTTGCTCGCGCAATCGCCATGCGCGCTCCCCTCGCAGTCCGCCTGGCCAAGAACATGATGCGCAAGGGCATGGACTCTTCGCTCGAGAACTCGCTCGACGATGCAGCGCTCTCGGTGATGATCGCCAATCCCAGCCAGGACGTGCGCGAAGGCGTCGCCGCGTTTTTCGCCAAACGCGAGCCAAAGTTCGATGGGCGTTAGCCAGAATGCAGCGGTCCTGCGAATGAGTGGCGACCCCGGCGTGACTCGAACACGCAACATCCTGCTTAGAAGGCAGGTGCTCTATCCGGTTGAGCTACGGGGTCGGTCGCACGACTCTTCGGCTACTTTGTCACGCGCCCGTCAATGGCTCCAAGGAGCCTTGCGGTCGAACCTGAAATTGTCGGCATAGGCTTTGGCCTTCGGCGCCGGTCTGTGGGGTTCAAACACCTGATACGCGATGGCGTGCCTGGTTGCGTAGGCAACCGCCTCCTCCGCCGTGTCGAATTCGAGCTGTACCTGCTGCAGCATGTCGCTCGAACTCGTCCAACCCATCAGCGGATCGATTTCGCGGGCGCTCTCCGGTTCATATTCGAGCAGCCAAAGCTTCGTCCGGGCCTTGCCGGACTGCATGACGTTCCTTGCCGGTCGGTATATGCGCGCGAGCATTAGTCTCTCCTTCGGCCGGTGGTCGGGGCGGCGTGATTTGAACACGCGACCCTCTGCTCCCAAAGCAGATGCGCTACCAGACTGCGCTACGCCCCGTCCGGCGGGGGTCAGATACACGGCGCGGCCGCAGGCGGCAAGAACCCTCGAAACCCAGACTAGTGGCTGTCCTGGAAGATCGAGCCATGGACCCGGTCTCCTGGAAGAATGCCCAGGTCGCGGGCGCGTCCGCCATTGATCTCGAGCACGGCGCGAACAGGCTCGGCCGATGGGATTGATGTGCTCGACAAAGGTACCGCGTTCGGCGAGATCGTCGAGATCGTCCCATCCGCTCTGATGAAGAGCATGTCGAGCGGCAGAAACGTGTTCTTCATCCAGAACGAGAGCATGATGGAGTCGTGAAAATCGAATAGCATGCCTGCGTCCGGCGCCATTTCGCTGCGGAACATCAGACCACGCTGCTGTGATTGGAAGTCCGAGGCCACTTCGACCGTGAACGTCCTTGGACCGTTGTGCGTATCGATTGTCAGAGTCTCAATCGGAAGCGCAGGCGATGCGAGCGCACATCCCGACAGCACGATGAGCGCAAGAACGCCGGCCAGTGCGGAACGCATGAACATTTTCCCACTCTATGTTGCTGGAACTTGCCGCATTGCGCGCTGGAGCGCAAAGATACCAAACTGCGGAACCCAGTGACCGACGCTGCGATAGTCACCTCTCCACCAGCTCGGTCGATGCAGATTGGCTTCAATGTGGTCGAGCGCCAGCGCCAGCAAGTCGTCCCCACCGCCGGACTGTGCCAGCGCGAGCAACGCCCAGCCTCGGCTGAAATTGAGCGCATAGTGGTGCGCCTTTTTGGGCATGGCGATCGGTCTGAGCTTACGCAGGCGAGGGCCCACCTTCTCCAACAAGGCGTTGATCCCGAGCGTTTCCGTTCTGACGAGGAGTTCGCAAAACGTAGGTGTCACAGCCATAAAGTCGGGCCAGCCTTCTTCTTCAAGTTCACCAGGCAACTGATCGATCGCAGGTAACATGCGTGCCGCCGTTTCACGCACCATGGAAGTGAGATCGTTCCGCCCCTCCACTTCCGCGTAGTCCAGCAAGTTGATCAGCGCCCAGCAGGGATTGGCGTATTCACGGCCAAAAGGATCTACGGGCCTCGCACGGTATTGCGCCGTGAGTGACGAAGCCACGTCGCGTGCCATGAATTGCACGCGTGTCGATCCCGTCACGAGATGATCTTCGAGTGCCAGCCTCAAGAACCAGGCACGGCCATACGGCATTTCGAACTGGGGCCGAGCAGCGAGATCGGCCGCCTCCAGCGCCAGCTTGGAAGGCATCAGGATTTCATCGACCAAACTCTCGTAGCGCGCATTGCCCGTCGCGGACCGATGCGCCAGCAACGCCCACGTCGCATGGCAGGCCGAGTGCCAGTCGATGCAGCCATGGAATGCAGGATGGATGGTGTCGTGCCGCAGCACGTTTCTGGCCGGAACCTGAGCCAGCAAATCCACCCAGTGGGGGATTTCCGTTTGAAACGCACGGAAGCGCGCCGAGACGTCGGACATCTGCCAGATCCGTCGGGTTTCAGTCTAAGGATCGACGAGCACAACCTCCGCTGCAAGCTCGCCCTTGGGACCGTCGCCGGTTCTGACCCTTACGCGCTGGCCCTGGCGTAGCTCGCGGATGCCATAGCGCCGCAGGGTTTCCATATGTACGAAGATGTCGGGAGTGTTTGCGCCTCGCGATACGAAGCCGTAACCCTTGCCGCGATTGAACCACTTTACTGTGGCTTCAAACGGCACGCCGCTCGGTTCGGCAACATAACGGTCGGCACGTTGCACGGGAGCGGCGCTCGGCTGAGCGGTGGAGTTGTCCAACGAAAGCAATCGGCGCGCCTGCAAGCCGCGGGGTCCGAGGACGGCTTCGCACACGACCCGGGCGCCCTCATAGGCGGCCTTGAAGCCGGATTGCCGGACGCAGGTCTGGTGCAGCAGAATGTCGCCCTCCGCCCCGCTGGACGGTTTGATGAAGCCGTAGCCCTTGTTCAAATCGAACCACTTGATCAATCCCATCACTTCGAGTGCGCCGCCGTCCGTGCCGGGCGATGTTGATGCATGTGAGTCCATGTACTGCCCCATATCCCTTGGCGGAATGAGGAAAAAGCCGCCAAAGCTTGCCATCCGATGAATCTGTCACGACTGGTGCGGGCGCCGATACCCCCCCATTTGAGGGATAGGTCAAGGCCGCCTATAGGGCAGCGCACAACCAAAGAGTGGAGTTGAGGATATGGATTTCACGGGTCGCTATGTGATTTCTGCCGCTCCACAGAAGGTGTGGGAGGGCCTGAACGATCCTGCCATACTCAGGGTCTGTATTCCCGGTTGCGAGCAACTCGACAAGACCAGCCCAACGGATTTTGTCGCAACGGCGCGATTAAAGATCGGCCCGCTGAGCGCTGTCTTCAAAGGAAAAGTTACGCTTTCGGACCTCGAGCCGCCGAGCAAGTGCCGACTGACCGGCGAAGGACAAGGTGGCGTGGCGGGATTCGCCAAAGGCGGGGCGGAAGTGACGCTTACTCCCGAGGGCGAAGGAACGGTTCTAACTTACACGGCAAAGGCTTCGGTAGGTGGCAAGCTGGCCCAGATCGGCCAGCGTCTCATCGACGGCGCGGCCAGACAGATTGCGGACGATTTCTTCAAGCGTTTCGCCGCTGCGCTCGAAGTGCCGGCACTGGCGCCCGATCCGGAAGTCGAGCCAGGCCCGACGGCGACACCGCCTCGAACGACTGCGGAACGCCGCCATGGCCTGTCGTGGCCGGCCTGGGCCGCAGGTCTTATCGCCGTGGTCGCGATTTTGTTGTTGCTTTTCGGGGTGAAGATTTAGCGGCCGATTTGGGGACCGGTTTTGCGATGGGCTTCTTGAACAGGGCGTCCAGATCGGGAAGTTGGGACGCCGCGGAGCTTTGCTTCTCGCTCAGCAACTCGCCACCAATTGCCCAATTGTCGCGATCATGTTCTTGGATCAGGACCTGGGTGGCGCTCCGGTCCAGTTCAAAGATCTCGGTTACCGCGTCGGTGATGGCTATCGCCAGGCGGCGGCGTTTTTCGAGGGGTCTGCCCCTGGCGATATGAACGGCTATGAAAGGCATTGGTATCTCCTGTAACAGGTCACACTATAGCAGCGCTTGACGCCGTCGCTCTGTACGCCGAAACTTTCCATTCACAATTCACATCCGAGGAAACGCATATGGCCGTTGTGTCCATGACGGTGAACGGGAAGCCGGTTTCGGTCGAGACCGAAGACCGCACCCTGCTCGTCTATTTCCTGCGCGAGCAGCTGAGGCTGACCGGCACGCATATCGGCTGCGACACCAGCCAGTGCGGTGCCTGCGTTGTCCATGTCGATGGCAAGGCCGTCAAATCCTGCAGCATGTTTGCGGTGCAGGCCGAAGGCGCCAACGTCTTGACAATTGAGGGTTTGGCGAAGGACGGCAAGCTGCATCCGGTACAGGAAGCGTTTCGCGACAATCACGGGCTGCAGTGCGGCTTCTGCACGCCGGGTATGATCATGACCGCAGTGGATATGATCCGGCGCAAGCCCAAATTGGACCGCAACACGATCCGGCATGAGCTCGAAGGAAACATTTGCCGCTGTACGGGATATCACAACATTGTCTCGTCGATCGAGGACGCGGC
The DNA here is from genome assembly GCA_025360685.1 of Pseudomonadota bacterium. GTDB lineage: Bacteria > Pseudomonadota > Alphaproteobacteria > Micropepsales > Micropepsaceae > Rhizomicrobium. The sequence goes on along the minus strand of JANYBR010000059.1, from coordinate 3,001 downwards.
CAAGCGCATGAGCGGAGCCACGTCATGATCACTTATCCGTTCAAATACAAGCGCGCCAAATCGGTCGCCGACGCAGAGGCCCTCATGAAGGCAGCGCCCGACGGCAAGCTCCTCGCCGGCGGCCAGACGCTTATCGCTGCGATGAAGATGCGCCTCGCCAGCCCGTCCGATCTCGTCGACATCTCAGGACTGAAGGAACTATCCTACATTCGTGTCGCAAATGGCGTTGTCGCGATCGGTGCAGGTGCAACGCACTTCGAAGTTGCGGCTTCTTCCGAAGTTGCGCGGGCGATCCCCGCGCTGGCCTATCTGGCTTCGATCATCGGCGACCCTGCGGTTCGTCACAAGGGAACCCTTGGTGGTTCCGTTGCGAACAACGATCCGGCGGCAGACTATCCGGCGGCGGTGTTGGGTCTCAATGCCACGATCAAGACCAACAAACGAAGCATCGCGTCAGACGCGTTCTTCACAGGCATGTTCTCGACCGCGCTCGGCGAAGGCGAGATCATCACGGAAGTGTCATTCCCCATTCCGCTCAAGGCGTCCTACCAAAAGTTTCCAAACCCGGCTTCGCGCTACGCTATGGCAGGTGTTTTTCTCGCCCGGACAAAGGATGGGGTGCGCGTCGCGGTCACAGGCGCGGGTCCATGCGTCTTCCGAGTCCCCGCGATGGAAGCTGCTCTGGCGAAAGGATTCACGCCGGACGCGATCGCTGGAATTACCATCCCTGCCGACGGTCTGAATTCCGACATCCATGGCTCCGCCGAGTATCGCGCGCATTTGGTGGGCGTGATGGCAAAGCGTGCCGTCGCCGAAGCTGCATGAGCCAGGGCGCCGAAACCGACGTTCTGGCAACCGCCGCCGCATGGATCGGTGCGGGTCGAAAGGTTGCACTGGGCACCGTCGTCAAGACCTGGGGCTCGGCTCCCAGGCAAGCAGGCAGCCAGATCGCCGTGCGTGACGACGGCGCTTTCGTGGGCTCAGTATCCGGCGGCTGCATTGAGGGAGCGGTGATCGAGGAGGCCCAGAGTGCCATGCGTGACGGAAAGGTCCGCACGCTCGAGTTCGGAGTCAGCGACGAGACCGCATGGTCGGCGGGCCTTGCCTGCGGCGGACGCATCGAAATCTTCGTCGAACCGGTCCATTGAAAAAAGAAACGCTCGCCGCGATCAACGAGGCGCGCCGCGCGGGACGCGCGATTGTCCGCGCAACGAACCTGTCGACCGGCGAAGACCGGCTGATCGACCCCCTGACCGATATTTCGCCGCTCGGCGAAGCCGCTGCGGGTGCTGCCCGCGCCGACCAGAGCGGACCGTGCCAGATCGAGGGCCAGAACTGGTTTCTCGCCGTGTTCAATCCACCTCTAGATCTTGCCATCATCGGCGCCGTACATGTCGCGCAGCCGCTTGCAGCCATGGCGGCGTTGACCGGCTTCGAGGTGCGAATAATTGATCCGCGAGTCGCGTTTGCGAGCGAGGCACGGTTTCCCGGAATCAGGCTTTGCCACGAGTGGGCCGATGAAGCCTTCGGCAAGGAGCCACTCGGCTTGCGCAGTGCTGTAGTCGCACTTACCCACGATCCCAAGCTCGATGATCCTGGCCTCATCGTCGCCCTCAGATCGCGAAGTTTCTACATCGGCGCGCTTGGTTCCAAGAAGACACATGCGGGACGGCTCGTGCGGCTGAAGGCACAAGGCTTCTCGGACTCTGACCTGGCGCGCATCCATGGCCCGATCGGGCTCGACATCGGCGCGCGCTCACCGGCTGAGATCGCAGTGTCTATCGTCGCGGAGATCACTCGGGCGTTGAGGGGCAGCAAGCGCAATACCGCTGCCCCCGTGGTGGTCTAGTTCTCGCGGTCTGGCGGTTGATCGCCGTCGTCTCGTCCGCCATGGCCCCAGCCGCCGCGATCGCGGCCGCCGAAGTGCGGCTTCATCTCGTCCGCCGTGAGCACACCGTCATGGCTGCGGTCGAGCCGATCGAACATCTTCTCCAGTGGTGCGGCAAATTCGGCCAGCGACAGCTTGCCGTCTCCGTCCTTGTCCAGCCGCTTGAACATTTTTGCGTTCATGTCGCGATAGCGGTTGGCTTCTTCCTGGGTAAACTGAGCCAGCGTCATCGTCGCAGCACCGTTTGTCGCGCCGGCAAATTCCTTCGCTGTGATGGAATCGAACTCCCCGCGGGTCACCGTACCGTCACGCGAGACGTCCGCGTTGCTGCAAAAACGCGACAGGCCGAACCCGCCGAATCCGTGTCCACCGTGCCGTCCTTCCGGCCCGCGATGATCACCACGACCGTGCCAGCCGCCGTGCCCCTCACCGGGAGCGCCATAGGTCGGGGCCTGACCCGTTCGGAAATCGGCATGTTGTATTGGCTTACAGGACACGGTCCCAGAGCCTTCACGGTCCATCATTTCAAAGTGTGCCCGCTGAGGCGCGGCGAATTCGTCCAAAGTCAGCTTCCCGTCGCCATTCCAGTCGACGCGCCTGAACATAGCGGCGGTGTGTCGCGCAAAATCCGCCTGATGGATCGACCAGAACTGATCGGGGTTCATCTGCTTGGCGCCATGTGTCGCCGCAGCGAAACGGCTGCCGAGCACGTTATTGAATTCAGCGTGCGTGATCTTGCCGTCATGACTTGTGTCGAAATCGGCAAGCAGGCGTTCGCTGAGGCGTTCTCGGTGCATCAAGCCCTGCAGCGGGCCATCGGGCGGCGACGGGCCGTCCATTTGCGCTATTGCGAGCGTGGAACCACCGATCAGAACGGCGGCCCCCAGCAATAACGCGACCTTGATATTATTCTTCATCTGGAAATCTCCGATGCCCTCCGTCGCCACAAGACATGCCCCGGGTCGCAAAACTGTACCGGAACAAATCGTGATCGTATCAAAGTGTGCGCGGGGGCGTCGCCACTGACGGCTTGGCGTCGTCCTTGATCATGGCTGAGGTCAATGTGCGGCGTAACTGGCGCACCTGCAAACCCGGAATTGCCGCAAACCGTCA
>JANYBR010000038.1 GCA_025360685.1 Pseudomonadota bacterium | reverse complement strand
AGCGGCGAACGGTGTCCAGAAAGCTCGTAACGGAGATCGGTTTGGAGATGTACGCCTCGCAGCCGCCCTGACGAATCACTTCCTCGTCGCCTTTCATCGCGAACGCGGTGACGGCCACGACCGGGATCGATTTGAGGGAATCATCTTCCTTCAGCCACTTGGTGACTTCCAATCCCGACACCTCGGGGAGCTGGATGTCCATGAGAATCAGGTCGGGACGGTGCTCGCGCGCGATGTCCAACGCCTCCATGCCGTCCTTGGTCTGCAGGATGTTGTAGCCATGCGCATCGAGGAGATCATGGAAGAGCTTCATATTCAGCTCGTTGTCTTCAACGATCAGAACGGTCTTGGCCTTCGCGTCCATGAGGTACTCTCCAATATGCGCATGCGCCCGAACGAGGCTCCCGCCCCAAAGTCGCTCGGCGGGGGCTTTGCGTTGGTTAGTATTAGGGTCGATACCTTAACGCTCCCTTGACGATGCACGGCCGCAGAGGCCCGTATTCCGGCCTTGGCGGCTTGGACACGGATTAATGACGCGCCTGTTGACGCAGCGATTCGACCGGCATTTGAGGGGTGTGAGCATCCAAGACGTAAAAATCGGTGCGTCCAACGCCACGATTCGGAACATCGATTCGAAGTGCTGGGCGCCACAATTCATATGTGGACAAGCAGAGCTCCCTGAAACCGCGCAAAAGTTTCCGAAGACCACGCTGGTTAACCGTTCTGTCGGCCAAATCGTCGCCAGCGACGGATGACGCCATCGCAAAAACTGTAACCCGAATGGATTTCTCGAAAATGCTGAAGCGGGAAGTGTTTTCTTCGCCGGGTCTCTCCATTGCGAAGAAATTGGTCGAGCCGCACGGCGGGTTCCCGAAGATCGAATCCAAGTTGCGCAGCGGCACGACGAGAACGATCACGCTTTCCACGCGGACCCGCGGTCAGGCCGACCTGCGCGGCTTGACCTGCGCCGGTCGCCGCAATTCTCATCGCGACGGATGGTAGGCAGCCGCGATCAACTTCCTGTAAGTTCCTCGATCGAGGCAGGAGGCGTTCCAGACGATGCGCGGTGGCGTCAATATTGATCAGGCACAGACACTCGCCCTGAACGTTCTCGCGTTTCTCGCGAGCTCGTCCGGCGCACTGGAACGGCTGATGGAGCAATCCGGTCTCGACTTGGTCACACTTCGCGACCGAGCGGCGGACGCGGATTTCCAGGTTGCCATCCTGGATTTTCTGCTGGCAAATGAAGAACTTCTGGTTGATTTCTGCCAAACCACGCGAACCGAACCACGGGCCGTTCGGCTAGCCGCCCACAGGCTGAGCCACGGATGACGCACGATCTCTCAGCCGCTCTGGCCCGCCTCATACCCGGGCGCCCCTTGTTGATCGTCGACGCGGATGAAGTTCTGTTGCGCTTCGTGGAAGGCTTCGACCGTTTTCTCGGCGAGCAGGACCTCTTCCTCGATCTGACCAGCTATCGCCTGCACGGCAACGTGAAGCGCCAGGACGACCGTACCGCCATCCTTGATGTCGAAGTAACTGCGCTGCTCGAGGAATTTCGCCGCGATCTCGATTCGCTGGAGATGGTCGACGGCGCCCGCGACAGCCTGCACAGGCTTTCCCGGCAGCTCGACATTGTCGTGCTGACCAACATTTCTCCCACCCAGGCGATTGCAAGATTGCGCAACCTGGAAATATTTGGCCTGTCACTGCCGGTGGTGGCGAACAGCGGACTGAAGGGCGAATCGGTGAAAGTGCTGACGTCGCGCGCTGGACGGCCGTCCTTTTTTGTCGACGACATTCCGCAAAATCTGGCGTCGTCGGCACAGCACGCGCCAGACGTAATGCGGATCCATCTTATCGGTGACGACCGTCTGAAGCCGCTTCTGCCCGCCGCCGAGCACGCCCACTTCCGCGCCGAAGGCTGGAAGGACGCCGAAGCGTTCATTTCGTCGAAGCTGCACGAAGCGGGCCTGTAGCATGCGGATCGGTATCGACCTCGGCGGAACGAAGATCGAGATTGTTGCACTCGATAGGGGACAGGAAGTTCTGCGCCAGCGCATCGGCACACCGCAGAATGCCTATGACGATACGATCCGCGCGCTGAACGATCTGGTCCGCAGCACGGAGAGCAAACTCGGCCGGCGCGGCAGCGTCGGGGTCGCGATTCCCGGCGCGATCAGTCCGATCACCGGTCTGGTAAAGAACTCCAACTCCACGCGCCTGATTGGCCATCCGCTTGACCGGGACTTAGGCGCGGCGCTTGGCAGACCGGTGCGCGTGGCAAACGACGCCAATTGTTTCGTGCTCTCGGAAGCTTCCGACGGCGCAGCGGCAGGCGCCGCAATCGTGTTTGGAATTATCGTTGGTACCGGGTGCGGCGGCGGCGTTTGCATCGAAGGCAAGGTTCTGACCGGCGCACACGCGATCGCGGGCGAGTGGGGACACAACCCCCTGCCCGCTCCGACCGCCGGCGAAATCGCGGTCTCGCCCAAATGCTATTGCGGCCGCACGAGTTGCATCGAAGCCTGGATCAGCGGCACAGGTCTCAGGGCCGACTATGCACGTCGCGCGGGCCTTCATTCGTCGGGCGAAGAGATCGCCGCATTTGCAGCCAAGGGCGACGCCATGGCCCTGGCCGTGATGGAGGATTTCTACGACCGCTTCGCCCGCTCGGTCGCCGGAATCGTGAACATTCTGGATCCCGACGTTGTTGTGATAGGCGGAGGTCTGTCGAACATCGAAGCGCTTTATTTCGAGCTGCCGCCGAGGGTTGAATCCTATGCTTTCACGCCGGAAGGCCGCACGCGGATCGTCAAGAACAGGCATGGCGACTCCAGCGGCGTTCGCGGTGCTGCCTGGCTGTGGAGCGAGGACGAGGCGGCAGCCCTGTTGCGCGAATGAGTGCGTTCTGCCGCGACTGCCTCGCCAACGCCACCGATGGCGCGCGGCGCTGCAAGTCTTGCGGCAGCCTGCGGATACTCGTGCACTGCGAGCTGACGTTGCTCGGAATTGCGCATCTGGACTGCGACGCCTTCTACGCCGCGATTGAGAAGCGCGATGACGCGAGCCTGCGCGACAAGCCGGTCATCGTCGGCGGCAGCTCGAGCCGCGGCGTGGTCTCCACGGCCTGCTACGTGGCGCGCATATCGGGCGTGCGCTCGGCCATGCCGATGTTCAAGGCGCTGGAACTTTGTCCGAATGCGGTCGTCATCAAACCGAACTTTGCGAAATATACCAAGGCGGCAAGACAGATCCGCGAAATGATGCTCGAACTGACGCCGCTGGTGGAGCCGCTGTCCCTCGACGAAGCCTATCTGGATCTGACGGGCACCGAGCGGCTGCACGGTGTGCCGCCGGCAAAGTCGATGGCGATGCTCGCGAAGAAAATCGAAAATGAGGTCGGCATCACGGTTTCGGTTGGACTCAGCTTCAACAAGTTCCTCGCCAAGCTGGCGTCGGAACTCGACAAGCCGCGAGGCTTCGCCGTCATCGGCAAGGCGGAGGCGTCGAGTTTCCTGCGCGACAAGCCGGTCGGATATATCCGCGGCGCCGGTGCGGCCTTGCAGGCGCGGCTGGCGAAGGACGGGATTACGCACATCGCGCAGTTGCAGGATTTGAGTCAGAAGGAGCTGGCACGGCGCTACGGCAACACCGGGCTGTGGTTGCACCGGCTTTCGCATGCCGAGGACTCGCGGACCGTCGAGCCGGACGGCGAGCTGAAGAGCATCTCGTCGGAAACGACCTTCGATACCAACATCTCGTCATTCGACGAACTGGAAGCGATCCTGTGGCGCCAGGCCGAGAGGGTGTCGGCGCGGGCGAAGGCCGCGCAGATGGGAGGACGTACCGTCGTCCTGAAGCTGAAAACGTCGGCCTTCAAGACTCGAACCCGCAGCGCTTCCCTCGATGCGCCGACACAACTCGCGGACCGCATCTTTCGCACCGCGCGCGAGGCCCTGCGCCGGGAAGCGGGCGGCACCGCCTATCGCCTGCTCGGTGTCGGCATCAGTCATCTGGCTGATGCCGGCGATTGCGATCCCGCCGATCTGGTCGATGACGGCACCGGCAAGCGCGCGGCGGCGGAACGTGCGATGGACAAGGTGCGCAAAAAATTCGGCGACAAGGCAGTTGTCAAAGGACGTTCGACGCGGAAGCGCTGAGCCTTCGGCCCTCGTCTTCGTCCTTCGACACGCTCAGGATGAAGGATGTAACGCGAACTCCGCTTGATGGATTACTTCCGTCCACCATCATGGCTGACGATCGCGCCGTAGAGATCCGGCCGCCGGTCGCGGAACAGGCCCCACGAGGCGCGCGACTTCGCAACCTCGTCCAGATCGAATGCCGCCACCGCAACGCCTTCGGTTGAACGATCCAGTTCGGCAACTATCGCGCCTGTCGCGTCGGCCACGAATGAGGAGCCGTAGAACGTCATCTCACCCGCCAGCCCCTTCTCCTTGCCGATGCGGTTCGAGGCGATCAACGGCATGAAGTTGGCCGCCGCGTGGCCTTGCATGACGCGCCGCCAATGATCGCGGCTGTCGACCGGCGGCGCAGGTGGAGGTTCCGAACCGATGGCAGTGGGATAGAACAACGCCTCTGCGCCCATCAGCGCCATCGCGCGTGCTGCTTCGGGGAACCACTGATCCCAGCAAATGCCGACGCCGAATGTTCCAAAGCGCGTGCGCCACACCTTGAAGCCGGTATCACCCGGCGTGAAGTAGAACTTTTCCTGGTAGCCCGGCCCGTCGGGAATGTGCGACTTTCGGTAAAGGCCCATCACGCTTCCGTCGGCGTCGATCATCGCAAGCGAATTGAAATGCGCATGGCCGGCCTTCTCGAAAAAGCTGACAGGCAGGACAACGCTTAGCGATTTCGCCAACGCGGCCATCTCTACGATCAAGGGGTTGTCTTCAAACGGGCCAGCGAGCGCGAAATGTTCGGCCGACTGGTCCTGGCAGAAATAGGGAGTCTCGAACAATTCCTGGACCAGGATCGCATTGGCCCCCTTCGCGGCGGCCTGGCGCACCAGCGCCTTGGCCTCATCGACATTGGCCCGCTTGTCCCACGAGCAGGCAAACTGCGTCGCCGCGAACGTGACCTGTCTCATTCGGGTTCCTGTTGTGTGATGCAATGGATACCGCCGCCGCCCGCCACGATGTCGTTCGCGAGAATTTGCAAGATGTCGCGGCCGGGAAAACAGCTGGCGAGAAGTTCGCGCGCCTTTTCGTCATTGCGGTCGTCGAACGCCGGCATGACCACGCCGCCGCTCGGCAGATAAAAATTGACATAGCTCGCCTGCAGAGGACGGCCGCGCCAGTCGGTGCCCTGCTTTAGCGGCTGCTCGACTTCGACGATTTCGATCCGACGTCCTTCGGCATCGCGCGTGTCCGAAAGACGGCGGATGGCCTCCATCACCGGGGCGAAATCGGGATGCGAGCGCGAACTGGGCACACCAACGAGCACACGCCCGGGCGCCAAGAAACAGGCGATGTTGTCGACATGGCCGTCGGTCTCGTCGTCCGAGAAGCCTTCGCCGAGCCAGATGACGCGCCGCGCGCCGGTGAAGAGTGCCAGCCGTTCCTCGACCTGTTGGCGATCCAGATGCGGATTGCGGTTGGCGTTGAGCAGGCACTGTTCGGTGGTGATCAGCGTACCCTCGCCATCCGTGTGGATCGCGCCACCTTCGCAGACAAGCGGTGCCTGATAGATGCGGACGTCGGACCGCCGCGCCACCCGGCCGGCGAACTGGGCATCGTCCGCCCACGGATGATATTTGTTGCCCCAGGCGTTGAACTCCCACTGCACGGCGCCGCGCCGTCCGTCAGAGGCGGCCACGAAGGTGGGACCGGAGTCCCGCGCCCAGGAATCATCGATCGGTACTTCGTATATTTCCGCCTTGCCCGAGGTCGCCAGCTTTGCTTCGGCCGCGTCGAGCGGCCGCGCCGCAATCACGACCTGTTCGAAGGAAGAAATTGCGCGCGCCACGCGCGCCACAGCCTGCTTGGCGCGCAGCAATCCATCGGGCCCTCCCCAGGTTTCGATGCGGCAGGGCCAACACATCCAGGTCCGGATGTGCGGCGACCACTCCGCGGGCATCGCAAAGCCGTCACGCGCGGGACAGGGGTCGTCGGCATCGAGCCTTTTCGTCATGCTCGCTTATAGCGCGTCGCGTGCGGCATCAGGAACCCCTCGCTTGAAGCGGCGTGCCGCGTTACTCTTTGAATCGAACGAGGAACAGAGATGACAGTCGAAGCCCGCCTGAAGGAATTGAATATCGTCCTGCCGGCTCCGCCGTCTCCGGTGGCCAGCTATGTTCCCTACGTGATTAGCGGCAGGAACGTTTACGTCGCGGGACAGGTAACGCTGACGCCGGAAGGTCTCAAATATGTCGGTACGGTCGGAAAAGAGCTGACGCTCGAGGACGGCAAGGCCGCCGCGCGACTCTGCGGCCTCAATGTCATCGCGCAGGCCAAGGCGGCCTGTGGTGGCGATCTGGAGCGCGTGAAACGCATCGTGAAGGTGACCGTGTTTGTGAACGCCGTGCCGGGATTCACCCAGCATCCGGAAGTCGCAAACGGCGCCTCGGACCTGTTCGTCGAAGTCTTCGGCGATGCAGGAAGACATGCGCGCGCGGCAGTCGGGGCCGGGTCGCTGCCCAGAAACGTTGCGACCGAAGTGGAAGCGATACTCGAAATCGTGTGACGAAAGAAGGCATCACAGCGCGCATCGCCAGTTCCGCATCCGATATCGGAGAGGCGGACTGGAACGCCTGCGCGAATCCACAAGGCCTCGGTGATCCGCACCCCTTCACCCGCTACGAGTTCTTTGCAGCGTGCGAGGAGTCCGGCTCGGCGACGACGCGAACCGGGTGGAAGCCAGCACATTTGGTCGTCGAGAACGACGGCCGGGTCATCGCGCTGCTGCCGACCTATCTCAAGAACCACAGCCAGGGCGAGTACGTCTTCGATTCCCCCTGGGCCGACGCGCTGGAACGTTCCGGCGGTGACTACTACCCCAAGCTCCAGGCGTCGGTGCCCTTTACGCCGGTGACCGGTAATCGTTTGCTGGTCGCTGCCGGCACAAGCGTTGCGGCGGGACGCGAAGCACTTCTGGCGACTGGCGCGACCGCCGTGCAGCAGCTCAGAGCGTCGTCGCTCCACATCACGTTCCTGACCGAGGACGAATGGAAGGCGGCGGGGGAATGCGGCTATCTGTTGCGCAATGACCAGCAGTTCCACTGGCTTAATCGCGGCTATCAGAACTTCGAACAGTTCCTCTCCGAACTGTCGTCGTCAAAGCGCAAGAACCTGCGCAAGGAACGCGCCGCCGTGCGCGACGCGGGAGTTGAGTTCGACTGGCTGACGGGCAGCGATTTGACGGAACGCCACTGGGACACGTTCTTCGAATTCTACATGGACACGGGCGGGCGCAAATGGGGACGCCCCTATCTCACCCGGGATTTCTTCAGCCGCATCGGCGCGACAATGGCCGAGCAGGTTGTGTTGATCCTGGCGCGGCGTTCGGGCCGCACCATCGCCGGTGCGCTCAACTTCGCCGGCGGCGGCACTCTGTTCGGCCGCAACTGGGGCTGCACCGAGTTCGTGCCGTTCCTGCATTTCGAAACCTGCTACTATCAGGCGATCGATTTCGCCATCGCGCGCGGACTTGCGAAGGTCGAGGCCGGAGCGCAGGGCGCGCACAAGCTGCTGCGAGGCTATATGCCGACACCGACCTACAGCGCGCACTACATCGCGCATGAAGGACTGCGCCGCGCCGTAAACGATTATCTGCGGCGCGAGCGCGAGGCGGTTGCCGAGCATATCGAGGAGCTGGCCGAGCGCGGCCCGTTCAAGAAGGCGAATGCACCAGAGGATGATGACTGATGGCCTATGATCCCAACAACATCTTCGCACGCATCCTGCGCGGCGAGCTTCCCAAGTTCGCCGTCTATGAGGATGATCTCACCCTCGCCTTTCTCGACATCATGCCGGCCACCGAAGGTCATACGCTGGTCATTCCCAAGGAGCAGGCCGTGACGATTTTCGACGTTTCGCCAGAGGGCGCGGCGGCCACGATCCGTACCACCCAGAAGGTTGCAGCCGCGGTGAAGAAGGCGTTCGCCTCCCCCGGCCTGATGCTGGCGCAACTGAACGGCGCCGAAGCCGGCCAAAGCGTGCCGCATCTGCACTTTCACATCCTGCCGCGCTTTCAAGGTTTGGACATGAAACTGCACGGCCGCACGGTGGCCGATGCGAAAGTGCTCGCGCCCGTGGCCGAAAAGATCCGGGCCGCGCTATGATCATCGAGCAAGCCGTCCTGAACATCAAAAAGGGCCAGTCGTCCGCGTTCGAGGCCGCGCTGAAGCAGGTCCGGCCGCTGCTCGAGGCGACCGAAGGCTTCCAGAAGATCGAAGTGCGCCCTTGTATCGAG